>NZ_LZJX01000072.1:0-105405 GCF_001667595.1 Mycobacterium sp. E2989
CCAGGAGCGTGGCCAGCCCGGCGATCGCTGCGTTCGCCAGCGAGGCGCTGTCGATGCCCGCGACGCGCACACCCTGCCCCACAGCAGCGCGCAGCCGGGACAGATAGGACTCGACGGCGGCGGGGTCGCCGCCCAGCAGCAAAGACTCGTCCTGGAACGACACCACGACCTCGTCGGCGTTGGTCGGTGCCAACACGTCGGAGATATCGGATGCGCTCACGCCACCCCTAACGAAACTGAGCAGGTGTTCGTCGGCCAGTGAGCCGAACGTTACACCCATGTTTCGTGCGCACCCGTCGGTTGGCCGCGTGTTCGGGAGGAATTCACATAGGCCGGCAGCGAACGGCGGGCGGCGCCCACCCGTAACCTGCAGGTGTGGCCGCCCGCAAGCCCCCGCGTCTGACCGTCGACGACTGGCTGCAGGCCGGCTACACGCTGCTCGCCGAGCAGGGGGTGCGCGCGCTGAAGATCGAGGGTCTCTGCCGGCAGGCCGGCGTCACGCGCGGCAGCTTCTACTGGCACTTCGCCGACATGGATTCCTATCGGGCCGCGCTGGTCGACTCCTGGAACACCTTCCTGGACAAGGAGCGGCAGTCGCTGGCCGAGCTCGACGCGCTGCCCCCGCGCGAACGGCTGTCCGCCATGATGACCGCGCTCACCAGCCCGGGGCATTGGACGCTGGAACGCGCGATGCGCGAATGGGCGCGCACCGACCCGGCCGCCGCCGCCAACGTCCGCGCGGCCGACCGGCGCCTGCTCAAGACCGTGACGAAGGCCTACAGCGACTACGGCTTCGACCCACAGGACGCGAAGCTGCGCGCCGAGCTGACCTTCGCCGCCGGGATCGGGCTGCTGCATCTGGCCGGCTCGGCCCAGCACGCGCAAAAGGCCGCGCAACGCGAACGGTTCCTCGAGCTGATGCTCAAGGACTAGACCATCGCGATCGGCGAGATCTTGGCCCCAATCGCCAACGCGCCGGCCAACTCTCGGCTCACGTCGTAATCGAACACCACATGCCCGGCCGCGATGTCCACGTCGCGCTTGAAACGCTGCAGCGGGTTCGACAGGAACTGCGCGCTGGCCCCGGAGGCCTCCAGCAGGTCGGCGATGACGGCCCGGCTCTCGTGCACGGTGTGGGCCGCCGCCAGCCGCGCCTCGGCGCGCACCGACCGAGTAACCCGCTCGCCGGCGGCCACCATACGATCGATGCCGCCCGCGGTCTCGTCGACCAGCGCCCGCAGCGCGCGCAACCGCACCCGCGCGCTCGCCAGCCGGATCTGGGCGGCGGGCTGATCCCTTTGCGCCACACGGCTATACGCCAGCACGCGCTCGCCCAGCCGCTCGGCGAACAGCTCGGTCACCCGCTCGGCGGCACCGAGCACCGGCATCGACGCCACCAGCGCCAGCGCGGGCACCATCGGCCAGCGATACGTCGGCACGTCGTGCGCCGCCGCGCCCGGCGCCGTCCCGCCGTAGATGTCGGCCACCACGACCATCCGGTGTTCCGGCACCACAACGTCGGTGACGACGACGTCGTGCGACCCGGTGCCCCGCATGCCCGCGGTGTGCCAGGTGTCGACGACCTCGACCTGCTCGGCGGGCACCACGACGAGCGCCGGGTCGATGCGGTCCGCCCGCTCGATCAGCGCCCCGACCATCACCCAGTCCGCGTCCATCGCGCCGGTGGCCCACGCCCACCGGCCGGTCAGGCGCGCGCCGCCGTCGGCCGGGACGCCGCGGCCGGTCGGGGCCAGGGGAGCGGGCGCCAGCACCGGCCCCGAGGCGAACACCTCCTCCTGCACCCGCATGTCGAACAGCGACAGCAGCCAGTTGTGCAGGGCGTAGAAGCCCAACGTCCACGCGCTGGACGCGCACCCGTGCGCCATCCGCCGAATCGGTTGCAGCAGTTCGGGAAACGGCGCCTGCAGGCCGCCGAAGCGGGCCGGCAGCAGCAGCCGGAACAGGTCGGTCTCGCGGAACTCGCTGACCGTCGATGCGGGCAGCCGGCGCAGCCGCTCGGCCTCCTCGGCGCGCTCGGCCAGGCGGGCGACGAACTCGTCGGTGATCCCGTACGTCGGGCGAGCGTCGACCGCGGACATGGCGCCGACCGTACCATACTATTTTGTACGGTCAGTCTCAGCCGAGGTCGTACGAATCCCGTGACACCCGGAAGTAATGCCCGGTGCTGCCGTCGGTGCACTTCATGCCCGACGGCTCGCTGGCACACGTGATCGTGCCCGCGGACAGGGACCGGCCGTAGTCGAGCGTCTGCTCGCCGGCGACGCGCAGCGTGTCGCCATGGCAATGAATGGCGGCGGGCTCGCCCAGGTTCAACACGAAGCGATTGCCCCACGGAAAATGCTTGCCGCACTCCGGGGGCGGCGGCGGCTGATAGGTGAAGTCACTGATGTCGCACGCGACGCCTTGGCTGTCCAGGACGCAGTAGATGTTCCCGGACGGGGATTGGAAGTCGACGGGGTCCGCGTGTGCGGTCCCGGGCGCGGCGCCGACCGTCGCGGCAACCACCAGCGTGACCCATCGGCGCCCGACCATGAGCCCAGCGTAGGCCCGGGGCGGCGCGCCGAATAGCTTTTAGTTCGCCCGGCCCTTGAGTTGCTCGCGCGCGTGTTTCTCCACGAACAACGGGACGAAATCGCGGATGCGGCTGTGCGTGAACCGGGCGTGCTCTTCACGGATGAGGGCGTCGACGACCTTAGCCGGCACTTGGGGGAACTCGTCGACCAGTTGCCGCTCGATGTCCGCCAACAGCGCCTCCTCGTTGACCTGAGTGACCTTACCCATGAGCACGGGGTTCCCGATCGTCGCGCGCTGTCAAACGGCTTTTCGCGTGCCGGGCGTGTTAAAAGTCCGCTGCGGGCGGGTGACGGTTAGTAACAGAGCGAATGCTCTGTTACTATGTCCGCATGCCCCGCCCCCGCGTGCACGACCAGGATCAGATCCTGGATGCCGTCGAACGGCTGGCGGTGCGGGCGGGGCCGGCGTCGGTCACGATCAGAGCCGTCAGCGACGCGACCGGCGTGTCCAACGGCGCGCTGTACCATTCGTTCGGCTCGCGGGCGGGGCTCGTCGGCCGCGCCTGGCTGCGGGCCGGGCACCGATTCCTCAGCGCGCAAACCGATTTGATCGACGCCACGCCGGCCGGGGACGGCGTCGACGCCGTGGTGGCGGCGGCCGAGGCGCCGGCGGTGTTCGCCCACCAACATCCCGAGTCGTCGCAACTGCTGCTCACGGTGCGCCGCGACGAGCTACTGGGCCCGGAGACGCCGCCCGACATCGCGGCACAGCTGCGCGACCTCGACCGGCTGCTGGTGCAGACCATGATTCGGCTGGCCCGCCTGTTGTGGGACCGCAAGGACGCCGCGGCCGTCGACGTCATCACCACCTGCATCGTCGACCTACCGACCGCGATCCTGTTGCGCCGCAACAGGATCGATGATCGGGGCGCGCGGGAGCGGCTGCGCGCCGCGGTCAAGGCCGTGCTCGACGTCGGGGAGCCCCGGCGCGGGACCAGAGAAAGGGACCAGGCATGACACCAACACTCGGCTGGGACGACAAGATTGCCATTCTGCACCTCGGCGACGACGAAAACCGGTTCTCCCCGGACTTTCTCGACACGATCAACGAGCAGCTCGACGAAATCCAAAGCGCCGCCCAGGGTCTGGTCACGACGGGTGGCGACAAGTTCTACACCAACGGGCTGGACCTGGACTGGCTGGGCGCGCACGGCGACCAGACCCAAGCCTACGTCGGGCGGGTGCAGGCCCTGCTGGCCCGCGTCCTGACCTTCCCCCTGCCGACCGCGGCCGCGGTGACCGGGCACGCGTTCGGCGCCGGCGCCATGCTCGCCATGGCCCACGACGTAAGGGTGATGCGCGCCGACCGCGGGTTCTTCTGCTTCCCCGAGGTCGACATCCGCATCCCGTTCACCGACGGGATGGCCGCCCTGATCCAGGCCAAGCTCACGCCCCGCGCGGCGGTGGCCTCGATGACGACCGGGCGGCGCTTCGGCGGGCAGGAGGCCGCCGAATTCGGCATCGTCGACGCGACCGCGGCCGAGGGCCAGGTGACCGCGGCCGCGACCGACCTGCTGCGCCCGCTGGCCGGCAAGGACCCCGGCACGCTCGGCGCGATCAAGCAGACCATGTTCCGCGCCGCGGCGCGGGCGCTGACCGAGGTCTGAGCAGCCGCGATTGTTACCATCGCGCGGTGGATGACCGCCGCCGGGGATTCGTTTCGCGGCGAGACCTGCTGAGATCCGCGCCGGCGCTGCTCGGCGCCGCACCGCTGATAACCGCCCCCCGCGCGTCAGCCGGTGTCTCCGGGTCGTCCGTCTTTCTCGACCCCGGCCACAACGCGGTCAACGACGCGTCGATCGGCCAGCAGGTGCCGAACGGGCGCGGCGGCACCAAGGAATGCCAGACGTCGGGTGCCGCCGCCGACGACGGCTACCCCGAGCACGCGTTCACCTGGGCCGTCGTCGGGCTGATCAACGACTCGCTGAACCAGATGGGCGTGCGCACCCAACTGTCGCGCGGCAACGACAGCTCGGTCGGCCCCTGCGTCGACCAGCGCGCCGCGGCGGCCAACGCGATGCGCCCCGACGCGATCGTCAGCGTGCACGCCGACGGCGGCCCCGCCTCCGGCCACGGATTCCACGTGAACTATTCGAGCCCGCCCCTGAACGACGTGCAGGCCGGCCCCGCCCTCCAGCTCGCCACCGCGATGCGGGATGCGTTGGTGCAGGCCGGTTTTCAGCCGTCCAACTACGTCGGGTCGGGCGGGCTGTACGGGCGCGCCGACCTGGCGGGGCTGAACCTCGCCCAGTACCCGGCGATCCTCGTCGAACTCGGCAACATGAAAAACGCCGACGACGCCGCGCGGATGGAAAGCCCCGACGGCCGGGCGCGCTACGCCGCGGCCGTCACCCAGGGGATCGTCGCCTACCTCAACAGCAGGTAGCGGCTCAGCCGCCGAAGCTGCCTCTCGACGTCGGCGCGGCCGGCGGCCCGCTCAAGTCGAGGTGGCTGGAGGCGAAGGCGACGCCCTTGTCTATGACGGCGTTGTCGTCGGCGTAGGTGTTGTGCGCGGAGAAGTTCATGCCGTCGGAGCAGACCGGATCCTCGGTGGCGCAGACCTTGATGGTCTTGTCCTGGTAGGCCGGGCCGATGACGACGGGCGGCTCGCCGAGGAAGTTCATCGCGCGGACGTTGGGCATGCCGAACAGCACGACCGAGGACACGTGCTGGGCGACCGAAGGGTCCAAGGGCTTGGGCACGGTATTGGGGTCGACGCCATCGGGCACGGCGGCCGAGGTGACGAAGCCCATGACCGCGGCGCCCTGCGAATAGCCGCCCAGCACCATCTTGGTGTTGGGGCAGTCATGCGCCATCGAGTTGACGTGCGCACCCGCGTCACGGATGCCGTCGAGGCCGGTGTCCCACTGGTCGCTGGCGGGGTAGTTGACGGGGTAGACGTCGAACGACCGGGACCCCATGCGCGAGTGCAGGGCGTCGACGAAGGCCTGTCCGGTGGGGCCGACGCCAGGCGCCTCACCGGTGCCGCGGGCGAACACCACCTGAACGTCGGGACATTGGGCCGACGCGGTCGGGAGGACCGAACCGGCGAGGGCCGACGCGCCGAGGCCCGAGGCCGCGACCAGCGCGGGAGTGAGGGAACGGACGAAGTGACGTGCGATCATGCCGCGACTGATGCCCATACGAACGCCTCCAAAACTGTCACGAGTGCAATATCCGTCGTTTCCTGTATACCGAGCCGCGACGACAAGCGTCGGATGAGGTCCGCGTGTCGACGCAACAAATGAATCCATTCTGATGCGCCCCGGCCGGATCGGCATCTTAGGAAAAAGCTTTCGGGCCGTCGTTTGGCCCCCTATCCCACGGGTAGCCGAACCGCGAGACACACGATCCAGCTAGGGAAAGGTGACGACATGGCTACCGGGGAAACGGGTTTCGACGATGTGGCCTTCGACTTGGTCTCGGTGCAATACCACTCGCTGAAGGCCGGGCATGACTACGGCCAGTACGTGCGCGACGCCAAAAACGCGGGCATGGACGACATCGCGTCCTTCTTCAGCGAGGTCATGGAACAGGACTCCGAGCGCGCGCGGCGCTGCCACGAATTCCTGGGCCGGCTACAGGGAGCGGCCACCGGCGGCTAGCCTCCCGATCCGACTGTTGGACAGGCGCTTTGGCGCGGGCGGCGTAAATCGCGCGTCGTCAAGCGTCAGGCGGCTGTCACTTGTGCCCATTGCCGAGTTCGCGTGATGGTGTCGGCGAGGTCACATGCTGACAAACGTGTGTGCGTCATACCCGGCTCTTTATTAGAGTTACGTAAGGTAAGTCGAAGCATTTGGTAAGTAAGCACGGGGCAATAACACGGAGCATGTTTGTGAACACGGACCGATACGACGCCGTCATCGTGGGGGCGGGCTTCGGCGGCATCGGCGCCGCGATCCAGCTCAAGCGCCTCGGGTATGACAACTTCGTCATCCTCGAACGCGAGGATGACCTGGGCGGCACCTGGCACGTCAACCACTACCCGGGCATCGCCGTCGACATCCCGTCGACCACCTACTCGTACTGGTTCGAGCCCAATCCGGGCTGGTCACGGCTGTTCGCCCCGGGCGGCGAGGTCAAGCAGTACGCCGCCGACGTCGCCGACAAGTACGACGTGCGCCGGCACATGCGGTTCAACACGACCGTCGAGGGCGCCCAGTGGGACGAGGACGCTTCGGTATGGCGGGTGGCGCTGGCCGACGGCCAAACGCTGACGACCCGCATCCTGATCACCGCGACGGGCTTTTTGTCCCAGCCGCGCATGCCGGACATCCCGGGCGTCGCGAGTTTCGCGGGCAAGGTGGTGCACACCACCGCGTGGGACCACGACTACAGCTACCGGGGCCGCCGGATCGCCGTCATCGGGACCGGGGCGTCGGCCGTGCAGGTGATCCCGGAGCTGGCCAAGGAGGCCGGCGAGCTGACCGTGTACCAACGCACCGCCACCCACGTGCTGCCCAAGGTCGATTTCGGGTTCTCGCCCGGCGTGCGGCGCCTGTTCGGGCGGGTGCCGGCGGCGCAGCGCGCGCTGCGGTGGGTGACCGACATCATCCTCGAGATCATCATGGTCGTCGGGGCCCTGCACTTCCGGGAGACCCGGGGCCGGGGCAACATTTCCGCCTCCGACCTGGCGAAGATCAACCGGTTCCGGTGGATCCGGGACAAGGAACTGCGGGCCAAGCTGACCCCTGACTACGACATGGGCTGCAAGCGGCCGACGTTTTCCAACGTGTTCTATCCCGCCTTCAACAAGCCGAACGTGCACCTGGAGACCACCTCGATCGAGCGGATCGAGGCGGACGGCATCGTCACCGCCGACGGGCGCAAGAGGGTCATCGACACCCTGGTCCTGGCGACCGGCTTCGACCTGTGGGAGGCGAACTTCCCGGCGATCGAGGTGGTCGGGCGCAAGGGCCGCAACCTGGGCAAGTGGTGGCGCGACACCCGGTTTCAGGCCTACCAGGGCGTGTCCATGCCGTACTTCCCCAACTACCTGAGCCTGGCCAGCCCGTTCGCCTTCTCCGGCCTGTCCTTCTTTCACACCATCGAGTACCAGATGCGGCACATGGAGCGCCTGCTCGGTGAGGTCAAGCGCCGCGGCGCGACGACCTTCGAGGTGACCGAGGAGGCCAACGAACGGTTCCTCGAGCGGATGACCAAGCGCCTCGACAATTCGGTGTTCTACGCCGGCGACTGCGCCACGTCGCGCTCGTACTACTTCAGCCCGAGCGGTGAGGCGTCGCTGCTGCGACCGACGTCCACGCTGAACGCGGTCCACGAGGGCCGGACGTTCCCGCTCGACGACTACGTGATCGCCTAGTCACACCCGCCACTTGCGCCCCTGGCCGGGGTGGTCGACCGTTTGCCCGCCTCACAGCGACAACGTGCTGCATCCCCCGGTTGTCGCTCTGAGGCGGGCACAACGCCCATTGCCTCTCTTCCCGTGACCGGTGAGGCCCGTGTGACTCGTGGCGATCACCCGAAATCGCCCCGGACCGTTTGCCCGCGCCCGAGCGGGGTAATCAGCCTGAGCGGAACCACGTCCGCAAGCCATGCGAAAGATGGTGGGGCCCAATGGAAACACTGTGCCGTTTCTGCGCTTGTCTGGCGGCGCCCCTCGCCCTCGTGCTGGGGAACATGGACGCGCCCCAGCACTCTGTCGCCGAGGCGTACACGCTCCAGCCGCTGACCAGCGTCGCGCAACCGAACTAAAGCACCGGTTATGCCGGCGGCATGAGCACCGTGTCGATCATGTACACGGTCGCGTTGGCCGTGGGCACCCCACCGCAGACCAGACCCGCGTTGTTGACCCGAAGGCCGTTGCCCTGGCCGGTCACGTTCACGTTCGCGCCCTGAACGGTCTTGTGCGCGCCCGCGACCTTCGCGGGGCTCAGCTGGCCCGGCACCACGTGATAGGTCAGGATGCTGGTCAGCAGGTTGGAATCCGTCTTCAGCTGGTCGATGGTCTGCGCCGGCAGCTTGCCGAACGCGGCGTCGGTCGGCGCGAACACGGTGTACTGCCCGTTGTTCAACGTGTCGACCAGGTTGACGTTCGGGTTGAGCTTGCCCGACAGCGCCGACGTCAGGGTGGTCAGCGCCGGGTTGTTGGACGCCGCCACCGCCACCGGAACCTGCGACATGCCTTCCACCGACGCCGGGCCGCTGGGGTTGGCGGCCGCATAGTCGGAGCAGCCCGGCCCCACCAGATCGGCCGCCGCCGCGGTGGGAGCGGTCACCACACCCAAACCCAGCATCGCCGCTACCGCGAACCCCTTCGCTGCCGTCCTGTGTGCGTTCATCGCGTTTGACTCCTTTGTGGTTGGTCCGACCTTTGCGCAGTGATTCGGAGCGCGGACATGTTCGGATGGGTGGCGGGCAAAAAGTTTTTAGCCGTAGGTGAACGAATACACCTGCAGCCCTTGGTCGGCGCGTACCTCGAGCGTCTCCGACTGCGGGTGATCGGCCGAGACGATCTGGTGCGACGTCGGCGGCCCGCTGATGGGGATCACGACGGATCGTCCGCCGCGGGTGACGGTGAGGGACCCGCTGCCGCCGACGACGATGTAGACGTTCCTGGCGTGGTAATTGAGCTTGATGCCGGACCGATTGCTTGCGGCGGTGGCGCCCTGGTAGTCCAGCGACCACGGACCCTTCAGCGCAAAGCGATCGGCGGCCAGGGTGGGCGGATAGTCGAAAGTGGTTGTGCCCTCGTCGTATACCCCGTTGCCGCCATAGTTGACGACCTTGCCGACGCTGAGGTAGGTCTCGGGCGTGGTCCGCTCCGGCAGGGCCGAGCGGCCGGTGTCTGCCGGCGGTGGCAACTCGAGGCCGGGGTGTGCGGCGACGATCAGCTGCCTGATCAGATCCTCGGTGACGTTGTAGTCGCCCTCGCCGAATTTGATGTGGCGCACCTGGCCGGTGGGGTCGATCAGATACTCGGCGGGCCAGTACCGGTTGCGGTAGTTCGTCCACGTGGAGTACCCGTTGTCCAAGGCGATCGGGTAAGTGATGCTCAGGTCGGCGGCGCCCTTGGCGACGTTGCCGGGCACCTGTTCGAACGCGTACTCCGGGGTGTGGACCCCGACGACCTCGAAACCGTCGCCGTGGTAGGCGTTGTACCAGCTGACGACGTGTTGGATGGCACGCTGGCAGTTGATGCACGAGTACGCCCAGAAATCGATCAGCACGACCTTGCCGCGCAGGGACGCCAGTGGGACCGGTTGGTTGCCGGGCGTGTTCAGCCATCCGGTGATGCCCGTGAGATCGGGTGCGGGGCCGCAGTTTTCGAGGTCCCGGTTGCCGTCGCTGCAGTTCGACAGCTGCGCGTTCTGCTCGTTGACGATGCCGCCGAGGTAGAGCTTCTCCTGGACCCCGGGGTCGGCGGCCAACTTTTCTTGCAGCCCGCTGGTGTAGTCGGGCAGGGCGCGTTGCAGAACCGCGGGGATGTTGAGCACCAGTCCCACCGCGAGCGCGATCATCACGATCCCGGCCGTGACGCGGATATCGCGCTGCCGCCGCCGGAACGCCCCCACCCGCTGGGCCACCCGATGGCCCGCCAACGCGAAGAACAACAGCGGCAGCGCGGCGCCCAGCGCGAAGGCGCCTGTGAGCACCACCGTGCGCGGGCCGAGGGGAGCCGTGGCGCCTGCCACCACGATCGCGGCCAGGATCGGCCCGGCGCACGGGACATACAAAACGCCCAGCGCAAGCCCGAGACCGAAGCCGCCACCGCCAAACCCGAACTGCCTCTGTGGGATACGCGCGAACGGGCGCTCCAGCAGCCGTTCGACCCCCGGGAAGATCAACCCGAAACCGATGGCGACCAGGGCGACCAGGGCGACCCAACGGATGGCGTCCTGCGGCAGGTGGAGCAGCGACAGCAGCGTCGAGCCCGCCAACGTGACCAGGGTGAAACTGAGCACCAGCCCGCCGATGACGAGGTAGGGGCGGGCACTGCGCGATGCGCGTCGCGGTCGTGTCGCGACGTCCACGCCCCCACCCGGAACCGGTTGTCGGGCAGGGGCATCGGCGCGGCCTTGCGCGCCGGCGAAGAAGATGACCGGCAATACCGGCAGGATGCACGGCGATACGCCGGTGATGAGACCCCCGACGAAGCCGATCAGCGCGATGGTCAGCATGAAAGACATTCGCCGCCGAGCGCGCCGCGGATGGGTGCCGCCGCAAAAAAACAGCCCGGCCGAAGCCGGGCTGTTCATCCAGGTGGTTCACTGGGCCGGCGGCATCAGCACCGTGTCGATCATGTACACCGTCGCGTTGGCGGTGTGCACCCCGCCGCACACCAGACCGGCGTTGTTGACTTTGAGGTCGTTGCCCTGACCGGAGACGGTCAGCTTGGCGCCCTGCAGGGTGGTGTGGTCACCGTCGATCTTCATCGGGCTCGCCTGACCCTGCACCACGTGATAGGTCAGGATGCTCTTCAGCAACTGCGAGTCCGTCTTGAGTTTGTCGATGGTGCCCGCCGGGAGCTTGTCGAACGCGGCGTTGGTGGGCGCAAAGACCGTGTACTGGCCGCTGTTCAGCGTGTCGACCAGGTTGACGTTCGGGTTGAGCTTGCCCGACAGCGCCGACGTCAGCGTGGTCAGCATCGGGTTGTTCGACGCCGCGGTAACGACGGGGTCCTGAGCCATCCCCGCGACCGAACCCGGGCCGCTGGGGTTCTGCTTGGCGTAGTCACCGCAGTCGGCCCCGATCAGATCGGCCGCCGGATCGGTGGTGGCCACCGTCGTCATCGGAGCCGTCACAACGCTGACGGCCGTGCTGCTGCCCATCGTCGGCCCAGCGGCCGGCTTGTTGTTCGAACACGCCGAAAAACCCACTACCGCAATCGTCGCGAGCCCCGCCGCCGCGATTGCCCTTCCGCGAACGTTGATCATCGCGTTTGCACCCCTTCTCCTGCGGCGGCCCATAGCGCCGCCTTTCCTACCGGACAGGAGTGATTCGGAGACGAGGGGGCCGCGGACGGATTTTCCGATCAGCTGAGGGGCAGCGCGGCCAGTATCGTGCCGGTGGGCTTCGGTGAGCCGGTGCCGGGTTCGACGGTGAACGCCAGGGTGGTCGACGATCCGAGGTTGGTGAGCGTCGCGGTGGTCGACGGCGCCACCGCAGCGGTGCCCATCGTCCCGGCCGACGTCGGCCCCTTGTCGCCGAGCAACCACATCTGGTAGACCGTCCCGGGTTTCGGCGGCGGGACGTTGTTCATCACCAGCACACCGGCGTTGCGGTCGTGGGAAAAGACCACGGTGGCAGTGCCATTGCCGAGCGGGCCGGAAACGGTGCGCACGTCCGGGGCAGCGAACACCTGCTCGGCGATGGTCGACGGCGGGTGCGGGCGCATCGCTATCCCGACGCCGAACGCGACGGCACCGACCACCACCGCTGCTGCCGCCGCCGAAAGGGCGGCGCGCCAACCGAATGTGCGCCCGTCGCGGGCGGGCAGCGCCGCCAGCGTGGCGGCCCGCAGGTGCTCCGGCGGGTCGACCGCCGTCGTCGCCGAGACGGCCGCCATGGTCTCGCGGACGGCGCGGACTTCGCTTTCGAAGGCCGACGCCACCGACCGCGGGGCGGCCGCCAGCCGCCGCTCGATGTCGGCGCGCTCCTGGTCCGAGACCGCGTCCAACGCGTACGGCGTTGCCAGCTCGAGCAATTCGAATTCGTTCGGTTCCGTCATGGCACTTCCAGGCAGTTACGCAGGGCGCGCAGCGCGTCGCGCATGCGCGACTTGATCGTCGACAGGTTCGCGGCCAGCCGGTCCGAGACCTGGCTGTAGGTCAGTCCGTCGTAGTACGCCAACTGGATACACTCCCGCTGGGTGTCGGTCAACGCGCCCAGGCATTCGACCACCCGGCGACGCTCGTCGCCGGCGATCGCCGAATCGGCGACGACGTCGGTGGCGGGGTCGGCGCTCGCCGCGGCGTAGCGGGCATCCCGCTTGCCGGACGCTTCCTCGGCCCGCACCCGGTCGACGGCCCGCCGGTGCGCGATGGTCAGCAGCCAGGACAGGGCCGAGCCCCTGGCGGAGTCGTAGTCCGGCGCGGTTCGCCACACCTCGCAGTAGACGTCTTGGGTGGTCTCCTCGCTGTAGCCGGAGTCGCGCAGCACCCGCATCACCATGCCGTACACCCGACTCTTAGTGAGGTCGTAAACCGCCGCGAACGCGTCGCGGTCCCCGCGCGCGACCTCGCGCAGCAGTGCGTCCAGGTCCTTGCTGGGCGGCGGCGGTCCGGTCATCGATCGGTAGCCTAGCGCCAGCCCGGCATCGGCACGGCCGGATCGGGGCGCCGGCCGCGCCGAGGTCCCGACATGTATCCACTCCCGGTATTCGTAGCCCGGGCCCGGGCGGACGGTTCCCGTCAACCGCGCGAGCGGCCATGATTGGCGGGTGGTCAAAGCTCTGTTGTTCGACGTGCAAGGCACGGCGACGGACTTTCATTCGACCGTCTGCGACGAGGCGCGGCGGATCAGCGCCGGCCGGCACCCGGACGCCGACTGGCCCGAGGTGGTAAGGCGTTGGCGCGCAGGCTACTTCACGACGTTGGGGCAGTCACGGGCCGACCAAAGCGCGTGGGTGTCGGTGCACTCGGTGTATCGGCGGGCGCTCGACACCGTGCTGGACGAGCGCGGCATCGCGTTCACGGAGGCCGAACGAGACGAGCTGACTCGGGCCTGGCGACGGCTCAAGCCCTGGCCGGACGTGGTGCCCGGGCTCACGCGCCTGAAAGCCGGGTACACGCTGGCCACCCTGTCCAACGCCGACGTGTCAGCCGTCGTCGAGATCTCCAAGCGGGCGGGCCTGCCGTGGGACGCGGTCTTCGCCGCCGAGATGGCCGGGGTGTTCAAGCCCGACCCGGCCATCTATCGGATGGCCGCGACCTATCTCGGCCTCGAGCCCGCCGAGATCATGATGGTGGCCAGCCACAAGTACGACATCCGCGCGGCGGGCCGGCTGGGCTTCGCGACGGCCTTCGTCGCGCGTCCGCTGGAGTTCGGGGTCGACGGCGAGGCCGACGTGGCCTATTCCGACGAGTTCGACGTCAACGCGTCCGACTTCGGCGACCTCGCGGCGCAACTCGGCTGCTGATCAGCGCCGCGCCGACCCGGTCAGAGTCTGCCCGTTCGCGGACTGCAGCAGGCAGATGACCGTGCTCGGGGTGGGATCGGCGCCGGTGCGATCCTGATTCGAGTCGATCAGATAGGTGATCGAGAACGGGCTGCCGTCGACGGGTCGGCCGGTGTACGGCGCGAATCCCGCGTTGCAGTCCTTGTTGGCGACGATGGCGACGGCCTTGTCGACGGCCAGGGGACCACGCAGATACACCTCGGCCAAATGTGGTGTGCCGCAGTCGACGGCGGTGACGGTCACCCGGCTCAGGTCGATCGGCGGGAGGTCGGCCACGCAGTCGCCGACCTGCAGGTCGATCCATTTGACGGTGTGCGAGGTGGTGGGGGCGGCCGTGGCGCCGGCGCAGGCAGCCAGCATCGCCGCGGCGGCCAGGCCGCCTAACGCATAAAGCCCACGCATGCGGAAAGTCTAGGCACCCGTCAGCGCCGGGTCGGGCTTTTCCGACGACATCGACAGGAAGCCGCGCGCGCAGCGCGCGGCCAGCAGCCAGTTCGCCGGCTTCTTGAAGTCCAGCCCGCCGAGGAGCTGTTTGATCATGGTCAGCGTGTCGAAGTAAATGCGTTCGCAGACAAGCGTTTCGGACCCGTCGAACACGAAGTAGGCCGTCATGCGGACCCGGAACCGGCTGCCGGTGGGCGGGACCTTACCCAGATATCCGCGATGGGTGCCCATCAACCAGAACTCGACGATCACCGCGTCGGCGCTGTGCCGCAACGCGATGATCTCGTGGTCCTGATCGGGAAACGCGGTCCGCGTGTAGGTGTAGTACTCGCGCACCGCGGTGTCGCCGTCGTGCACGATCATCTGTGGGATCAGCTCATAGCGCGGATGCGGGAACGTCGCCAGCACGTCGTCCCAGTCCTGACGAACCTCGTCGTGGAAGTGGTCGAGCACCAGCTTCTCGCGGGCGGCCAACACCTCCGGCGAGGGGAACGCGGGAACGGTCATCCGCGGGGTGGGGTCCAGGCGACCGGCAGGGTCTTGATGCCGTGGATGAACTGCGACAGCAGCCGCGCGGGCTCGTCGACCGCGACGATGTCCGGGATTTCGCGGCGCAGCTCGTCGAACACCACCCGGATCTCGCGGCGGGCGAGGTTGGCGCCCAGGCAGAAATGCGCGCCGCCGCCGCCAAAACCGAAGTGCGGGTTAGGCGTACGCGCCAAGTCGAACAGCCAGGGGTTGTCGAACGTCGACTCGTCGCGGTTGGCCGAGTTGTACCACAGCACGGCCTTGTCGCCCTCCGCCAGCTTGGTGCCGCTCAGCTTGAAGTCGCGGGTCAGGGTCCGCCGCATGTACACCACCGGAGAGGCCCACCGCACGATCTCCTCGACCGCCGTGGGCGCCAGCCGGTCGAAGTTGGCAAACCACTTCTCCCGCTCGTCGGGGTAGCGCGACAGGGCCAGCACGCCGTGGCTGATCGCATTGCGGGTGGTCTCGTTGCCGGCGACCACCAGCAGGATGAAGAACGACGCGATCTCGGCCGACGTCAGCCGTTCGCCGTCGACCTCGGCTTCGACCAGGCTGGTGGTCAGGTCGTCGTGGTGATTGAGCCGGCGGTCCTCGGCGAGCGCGCTGGCGTACGCGCCGATGTCCATCGAGATCTTGAGGAATTCGTCGAAGTCGGTCGTCAGGTCGGGATCGCCGAACCCGAGAATCACGTTGGTCCAGTGGAAGATTCGCTGATGGTCCTCCTCGGGGATGCCCATCATGTCGCAGATGATCTGCAGCGGCAGCGGGCCGGCGAGCTCGGTGACCAGATCGGCTTCCCCGTTGGGGTGGTTGGTGATCAGCGCCGAGACCAGCCGGCGCGCCCGCTCGCGCACCGACGCCTCGATGCGCGCCACCACCTTCGGCGTGAACGCCCGGCTGACGATCGAACGCAGCCGCTGGTGTCGCGGGTCGTCGAACACGATCATCGAGCCGAAGTATTCGGCGATCTCGGGCGCGTTGTCGTTGACGGTGATGTTCGGCGTGCTGCTGAAGATCTCCGGGTGACGGCTGGCGAAGTGCACGTCGTCGTGTTTGGTCAGCGACCAATAGCCCTCGCCCGCCTCGAATCCCTCCATCTCGATCGCGGGCCAGAACGACAGCGGCGCCTCGCGCCGCAGGGTGGCGAAGGCGCCGTCGCGGAAGTCGTCGTCCAGGCCCCAGAAGTCGAGCGAATCGAGGTGGATGTCGGCGAGGGGGACCTCGGGCGGGGGCGCCCCGTTGGTTCGCGTCGCGATGCCGGTCTTCAGACTCACCAGAGAACCTCCTGCGGATTAGTGCGTGCAGACGGTCCGGCCGCCCGCCGACTGCGCGTCGGCGACCACGTTGCCGTCGAGCAGAATCCGGCAGCGGATGGGCCCGACGCCCTGCGCGCTGACCACGAACACCTGGCCCCCGAACGAGGTGAACTCCGTCGACCAGGGCAGCGGCGCGTTCACCTGGTGCAGCTGGCCTTGGTCGGTCTGGTACGAGATGTACTGCGCGACGCCGGTACCGGTCACCTCGTAGCGGGCCTGGGGCATCTGCGGGATCGCGTGGGCCACGGGGGCGGCCGCGACGCCGACAGCGAACAGGACCGAGAGCGCTCGCACATGCTTCGTCATGATTTGCATCGTGTCATCACATGCGGTGCTAGGGAAGCTTTCCGGCTAGTCGAAGGTCGGGCCGGTCTAGGGTGAGTCCCACGGGGGCTGGTACGGGAAGGTGAGTATGTCGGAACACGGCACAAAACGTGTGGTGGTTTGGGGCACCGGCTTCGTCGGCAAGATGGTGATCGCCGAGATCGTCAAGCACCCGCTGTTCGAGTTGGTGGGCGTCGGCGTCAGCAACCCCGACAAGGTCGGGCGCGACGTCGGCGACGTCTGCGGGCTGGGAGCGCCGGTGGGCGTCATCGCCACCGACGACGTCGACGCCCTGATCGCGCTGAAGCCCGACGCGCTGGTGCACTACGGCCCGACCGCCATGCACGCCAAGGACAACATCGCGCTGATCACCCGCTTCCTGCGAGCCGGCATCGACGTGTGCTCGACCGCGATGACGCCGTGGGTGTGGCCGACCATGCACCTCAACCCGCCGAACTGGATCGCGCCCATCACCGAGGCCTGCGAGCTGGGGGAGTCGTCCTGCTTCACCACCGGCATCGACCCCGGGTTCGCCAACGATCTGTTCCCCATGACGCTGATGGGCCTGTGCTCGGAGGTGCGCCGGGTGCGGGCGTCGGAATTGCTGGACTACACGAACTACGAAGGCGATTACGAAGTCGAGATGGGCATCGGCCGCGAGCCCGAATACACCCCGCTGCTGGAAGACTCCAACATGCTGATCTTCGCGTGGGGCGCCACCGTCCCGATGATCGCGCACGCGGCCGGCATCATGCTCGACGAGATCACAACCACCTGGGACAAATGGGTGACGCCCACCGAGCGCAACACCGTCAAGGGCGTCATCAAGCCCGGGCACGTCGCCGCCGTCCGCTTCACCATCAACGGAATCTACAAGGGCGAGACCAGGATTCAGCTCGAGCACGTCAACCGCATCGGCCTCGACGCCGCACCGGACTGGCCCTGCGGCCACGACAATGACGTCTACCGGGTGGACATCGAGGGCACGCCGAGCGTCTTCCAGGAAACCGCGTTCCGGTTCACCGACGGCTCGGGCCGCGACGCGGCCACCGCCGGGTGCCTGGCGACGGGGATGCGGGCCCTCAACGCCGTGCCTGCGGTCAACGACCTGCGGCCCGGCTGGGTCACCCCGCTCGACCTGCCGCTGATCGCCGGGGCCGGCAACATCCGCTGACCCCGCACACAGCGGGCACCTAGGTGTCGCTGAGACGCGGTACAGGTTTCGGCGGCACAATAACGGCTAGCCGAGTGCGAGTCGCTGGAGTTGGGGTTTGGGATATATGGCCAATGGAGCTGGGACCGCGCTGGGCCTTTCGATTGGGGCCACCAACCTCGCGGCGGTCGCCGCGGACCAGGCCGTCACCCGCAAACCGGTCCTGACGCTCTACCCCGAGCGCGCCCCGGAGGTCGGCATTCCCGCGGAGAACCCGCGCCATGACCAGCCCGGCCTGGTCATGACGGGTTTCGTGAACCGGGTCGCCGACCCGCGCGGCATCGTGGCGGCTGACGGCTCGGTGCACCGCGGCGAGGAACTGGTCGCCGACGCCATGCGCGCCGTGGCCTACGCCGTGACCGGCGGCCGGCCCCTGCCCGAGAGCGTGGCGGTGACCTATCCCGCCCACTGGGCCTCGCCGACGGTCGACGCCGTGGGCACCGCGCTGAGCGCGGTGGCCGAGTGGTCCAACCGGGCGCGGCCGCTGCTGCTGATTCCCGACGCCGCGGCCACGCTGTTCGCCGTGCGCACCAACCCCGGCATACCGGCTCGCGGCACCGTGGCGGTCTGCGATTTCGGCGGCAGCGGCACCAGCGTCACGTTCATGGCCACCGACGGCGACTACCAGGCGCTGGCCCCAACCCTGCGCCTGAACGACTTCTCCGGCGACTCGATCGACCAGGCGCTGCTGAGCGCCGTCGTTTCCAACATGCCCAGCACCGCGGGCTTCGACCCGGCGGGCACCGTGGCGATCGATTCGCTGAGCCGGCTGCGGACCGCCTGCCGGGCCGCCAAGGAGGAACTGTCGTCGGGCACGACGACCGCGCTGCGCGACGGCCTGACGGGCGACGTGACGGTGACGCGCGCCGACCTCGACGAGGCGATCCGCACACCGCTCGACAGGTTCGTGGCGGTGCTGGAAAACACGTTGGCGCGCAACGGGATCCAAGACTTGGTGGCGATCGTCGCCGCCGGGGGCGGGGCGAATATCCCCGCGATCACCGCCGCGCTGTCGCAGTACTTCCGCGTCCCGGTGATCACCACGCCGCGCCCGCAGCTCACGGCGGCCACCGGCGCCGCGCTGCGGGCGGCGCACGGACCCGGCGAAAACGTGGCCACGGCGTCGGCGCCCGCCGCGCCCGCGACCGCCACGGCGAAGGCCGCGCCCGCCGCGAGCGCCATGCCCGCGCGGGCGTGGTCGCAGACCACGACCGAAGCGAGGGTGACGCCTCCTGCCGAACCATCGAGTGAGCCCGAGAAGCGCAAGCGGCGCCTGTTCCGGCTGCCCGTGCTGGCGGCGGTCGTCGGCGCGGCGGCGGCCGCGCTGCTGGTGGGCACCGCGGTCACGATCGGCCTGCACTCGGCGAACAAATCGGCGATCACGCCGGCACCCGGCGTGACCAGCAGCCCGGCTCCCGCACCGTCGGCCAACACCGCGACCGCTCAGCCACCGCCGCCAACGCAAGAGGTGCCGCCGCCGTCCGTCACGGATACCAATCCACCGGCCAACACCGAGACGCCGTCCACCACCGTCCCGTCAGCCAAACCGCAGCAGGCGCCGCCGCTGGCGGCCGCGCCACTTCCCGCGATCCCACGGATCCCGGAGGTGCCGCCCATTCCGCCGGTGCCCGGCCTCAACGAGCCCATTCCCGGGCTGGACCGGGTCAACCAGATCATTCAAGGGATCGGGGGAGACTTGGGCATTCGCGGCATCCCCCAACTGCCGGCGCTGGGAACGACCCAGTAGGTCAATCCTTTTCGCCCTTGTTCTCCGCCTTCGCGGCCTCTTTGAGCTTCTCGTTGAGCTCTTTGTCCTTCTCGATCTGCTCTTTGAGAGCTTCCTCGTCGCGGGAATCGTCGGACTTGCTCTGCTCGCCGGAATCGGCGCCCTCGGCGACTTCGTGCTTGGGGTTGCCGTCCTCGTCCAGCCAGTCGTTCACCGCGGTGCCCGAAACGCTGCCGCCGGTGCCGGGCAGCACGATGGTGGGCTTCTCCTTGTAGGCCTCCATCATCTCGGCGGCCTTCTCTTTGTCGCTTTCGTCGGGCTCCGGCTTCTCGGTCAGCTTTTGCTCGTCGTCTTGATCCTTGTCCTGATCGTTGGCCTGATCAGTGGACTTGTCATCCTGCACGCTCATGCAAAACCCCCTCGCAGTCGCAGTCGCGATGTGAGGGGGTTACCCGTTGCGGCGTTGTGTCGAAACTCTCACGGGCTGGTTCGCTCGCGCTTGACCAGCTCGACCAGCGCCAGCGGAATCCGCATCGGCTCCGGCGCGGTTGACAGGTGCGCCGCGACCGCCCGCTCCAGCTGGTCGACGAATTCCCCGGCCCGCGCGTCGTGGGCCCCGCCGTCCAGCCCGCGCACCAGGGCGGGGAACAGGGCAGCCCGGGCGAACGCCGCCCACTGGCCGCCGAACGCCTCGGCGTCACGGTCCGCCTGGTAGCGGGCCCAGAATCGGTCCTGCGCGTTGAACATCTCGAGGTGGTCGATCGTCAGGCCCTCGAAGCGCCCGCTCGGCGCGAACGGGGCGCGAAAGTCCTTCTCGCTGCGGGCGAAAGTCGGGATGGTCATGCGCCGTGCCTCGTCCTGGCGGAGCATTCCGTCGCGCACCTGATCGTCCAGCCCGGTCAGCATCGCGTCGAGCAGCGTCGGGAACCCCGACGTGCCGTCCTCGTCCTGGGCGATCGTCATCACCACCAGCCGGCCGTCGGGCGCCAGCTCGCGGCCGCGGAACGCCACGAAGTTGTGCCAGTCCAGGGCGGCCCGCTCGGCGTAGGCGGCGCGCGCCGTCGCGTCGCTGCTGTAGGTCACGTGCACGTGGTCGTGCACCTCGCCGGGCACGGTGCTCAGCCATTGTGTCCCCCACGACGACCAGCCGAGGTTGACCGTCTTGGACGGCACGATCTGGTCGTAGAACGAGCGGCCGATCGACGACGCGAACGTCGCCGCGTCCAGCTGCAGGTAGCTTTCCGGGTCGTCGGACAGCGTGTGAAACAGCGCCGAGAAGTCGTTGTCGGGAATGTCGGTGTGCACCACCAGGATTGCGTGGTCCTGCCGGGTGCGGCGACGCAGCACCGCGATGGCCGCCGACATCGGCTTGAGCGAATTGTGCCCATTGGCGGCGCCGTAATCCGCGATGACGATCGGCTGCGGGGCCTTGGGCAGCGCCACCTGCTCGGCGGCGCGCTCGAACAATGCGATCGCCGGGGCCAACCCGGCGGCCTGCAGGCGCGACGACTGGGTGTAAACCGGCTCGGGCCGGACCACAATGCTCGATTCGGGCATCCGAGGCTCAGGCCGCATGTCCCAACGATAGTCGTCAGCTTGGCTTCGGGTAGCTCACGCCGGTGAGTTGCTCGGAGAGCTCCCAAAGCCGTTGGCAGTCAGCCTCATTGCGCGCCCGCTCGGGCACCTTGGCCGGCCGCACCCCGCCGCCGGCCGCCTCGTAGAAACCGCGGGGCCCGTAGAACGCGCCGCCCTCGGCGTGCGGCGCGGCGGCCGCGTACAGCGCCGGCAGGATGCCCTCGTCGATCTCCTGCCACAAAAACGGGGTGAACCGCCAGGACGCCTTGTACAGCCGCTCCATCAGCGCGGGCTTCTCGCGGCCGTGCGACGGCCCGGCGATCTGCAGGTTGGTCTTGGTCAGGCCCGGGTGCGCGGCGTTGGAGACGATGCCCCAGCCGGCCGCGCGGCTGCGCCGGTCCAGTTCGAGGGCGAACATCAGCACCGCCAGCTTCGACTGGCCGTACGCCGACATCGCCGCGTAGGACTTCTCGAAATTCGGGTCGTCGAAATGGATCTTGCCGCTCTGGCGGGCCGCCAGGCTGCTCAGCGAGACGACGCGCGCCTTGCCGGCGGCGCGCAGCAGCGGCAGCACGTGTCCCGTCAGCGCGAAGTGGCCGAGATGGTTGCTGCCGAACTGCAATTCGAAGCCGTCGGCCGTGGTGTCGCGTTCCGGCGGCGTCATCACGCCGGCGTTGTTGATCAGGATGTCGATCGGTCGGCCCTCGGCGTTGAGTTGTTCACCCAGGGCGGCGACCGAGGCCAGCGACGACAGGTCCAGCGCCTTGATGGTCAGCTTGGCGTCGGGGATCGCGGTGCGGATTTCGGCGATCGCCTTCTCGCCTTTGGCGCGGTTGCGGATCGCCATGACGACGTCGGCGCCGGCGGCCGCGAGGCGCCGGGCCAGGCCGAACCCAAGGCCGCTGTTGGCGCCGGTGACGATTGCCAGCTTGCCCGACAGGTCGGGCACCGTGGCGACAAGATCGTTGGCCATGCGTAACGCTCCTCTCGGTGTAGCCCGGGTCCAGTGTGCGCCGTTTGCCGCCCCGGTGACACACTGCGTGGATGAGCAGCCGACGGCTCGCGAAGATTTCGCTGGCCGCTGCCATCGCGATGATGGTCGTATCGGTGGGCGGTTTCATCACCGCCCTGGTGCTCAACGCCTTCTTCCTGGACAAATACAACGCCTACGGCGAAGTGCCGATCCCCGGGTCGGGCAGCGTCTACCTGCCGGCCGGCGACGTCACCGTCAGCCTGCACACCGTTGTGATCAGTGGTCCCGACCGCGGGCTGCCCGTGCCGCCGCTGGGGGTCACCATCGCGCCGCCCGAGGGGGTGGCGCAGCCGGTGGTGACCGAGAGCATCGGGACCACGACGACGGTCAACAACGACGCGCACGTGCGGGTGTGGGTGGCGCGGATCGCGGCCAACGGCACCTACAACATCACCACCGACGGGCAGGTCAACGGCTTCATCGCCCCGCGACTGGCCTTCGGGCACCAGAGTTCCTATGGCTTCTTGGTGTGGCTGTTCGTCGCCACCTTCGTGGCGGGGCTGGTCGGTGCGCTGTTGGCGGGCTCATGGCTGGCCCGCACCCGGCGCCGGGCGGTCGTGGCGGCGAACCCGTCGTATCACGCTCCCGCCGTTGCGCTGGCCCACGAGCCGACCGACGAGGGTGTGCGGCTGGAGCGCCTCAAAACCCTTGCGGCCCTGCGAGATTCCGGGGCGCTAACCGACACGGAGTTCGAGGCCGAGAAGCGCCGCGTGCTGGAGGGGCGTTAGGGCCGGATTCGGCTGGGGGTGCTAAAAGCCGCTCAGTGGCCGCGGGCCACCCACTCCTCGTAGTGGACGATCTCGTCGCCGATCGTGGTGCTGTCGCCGTGGCCGGTGTGCACCACCGTCTCGCCGGGCAGCTTGCCCAGGCGCTCGGAGATGGACTCCAGGATCGTCGGGAAATCCGAATACGAGCGGCCGGTCGCGCCCGGGCCGCCGGAGAACAAAGTGTCGCCGCTGAACACCACGCCCAGGTCGTGCGAATACCAGCACACCGATCCCGGGGAATGGCCCGGGGTGTGCAGCGCTCGCAACTCAGTCCCGCCCACGCTGATGGTTTCGCCGTCGGACACCGACCGAAAATCGCTGTCCGGGTGCGTCATTCGCCACAACACCTCGTCGGCCGGGTGCAGCAGCACCGGCGCGTCGAGCGTCTTGCCGAGCTCCGGCGCCACGGTCACATGGTCGTTGTGGCCGTGGGTGCACACCACCGCGACCACATGGCGGCCGCCCACCGCCTCGACGATCGGCGCCGCGTCGTGCGCGGCGTCGAACACCACCACGTTGGAGTTGTCGCCGATCAGCCAGATGTTGTTGTCGACTTCCCAACTGCCGCCGTCGAGTTCGAAGGTGCCGTGCGTCACCACCCGGTCGATGGACACCATCAGAGCACCACCACCGACCGCAACACCGAGCCACCATGCATCTTGTGAAACGCCTCCTCGACGTCGTCTAGCCCGATTCGCTCGGAGACAAACTTCTCCAGGGGCAGCCGGCCCTGCAGATAGAGGTCGATCAGGGTGGGGAAGTCCCGTTCCGGCAGGCAATCGCCATACCAGGACGACTTCAGCGAACCGCCGTGGCTGAAGAAATCGATCAGCGGCATCTCCAGCTTCATGTCGGGCGTCGGAACCCCCACCAGCACAACCGTTCCCGCGAGGTCGCGGGCGTAGAAGGCCTGCTTCCAGGTTTCGGGCCGGCCGACGGCGTCGATGGCCACGTTGACCCCGAACCCGTCGGTGAGGTCTCCGATGGCCTCGACGACGTCGGCCTGGCGGGCGTTGATGGTGTGGGTGGCGCCGAACTGGCGGGCCCAGTCCAGCTTGGTGTCGTCGGTGTCCACCGCGATGATGCGCCGGGCGCCCACCAGCGCGGCGCCGGCGATCGCGGCATCGCCGACGCCGCCGCAGCCGATCACCGCGACGGTGTCGTCACGGGTGACGGCGCCGGTGTTGATCGCCGCCCCGATGCCGGCCATCACCCCGCAGCCGAGCAGGCCCGCGACGGCCGGGTCGGCGGCGGGATCGACCTTGGTGCACTGGCCGGCGTGCACGAGCGTCTTATCGGCGAACGCCCCGATGCCCAGCGCGGGCGTCAGTTCCGTGCCGTCGGTGAGCGTCATCTTCTGCGCGGCGTTGAAGGTGTCGAAACACAGGTGCGGGCGGCCGCGCTTGCAGGCGCGGCACTGCCCGCAGACCGCCCGCCAGTTCAGGATCACGAAGTCGCCCGGTTCGACGGCGGTCACCCCGGGGCCGACCGCCTCGACCCGGCCGGCGGCCTCGTGGCCGAGCAGGAAGGGGTACTCGTCGTTGATGCCGCCCTCGCGGTAGGTCAGGTCGGTATGGCACACCCCGCAGGCGATGATGTCGACCAGGGCCTCACCGGGACCCGGGTCGGGGACGACGATGTCCACCAATTCGACGGGCTCGCCCTTCTTTCGCGAAATCACGCCGCGCACTGTCTGACTCATGGCCACCAACCTACGGTGTAGCGTCCCAGGGCGTGACGGCAGCAAGCGAGACCGGGCTCGAAACCACCGAGGAATTCAGCGAACGGATCATCGCGGCCATCGACGGCGCCAGCCTGACGCTGCTGCTGAGCATCGGGCATCAGACCGGCCTGTTCGAGACGATGGCCGGGCTCCCGCCGGCCACCAGCGCCCGGATCGCCGAGGCCGCCGGCCTCAACGAGCGCTACGTGCGCGAGTGGCTGGCCGGCATGACCACCGGGCGCGTCGTCGACTACGACCCCGGCGCCGCCACCTACTCCCTGCCCGCGCAGCGGGCCGCGGTGCTGACCCGCGCGGCCGGCCCGGACAACCTGGCCCTGGTGGCCCTTTTCGTCCCGCTGCTCGCCGAAGTCGAACAACAGATCGTCGGCTGCTTCCGCGCCGGCGGCGGGGTGCACTACAGCGAATTCCCGCGCTTCCACGCGCTGATGGCCGAGCAGAGCGCCGCGGTCTACGACAACGCGCTCGTCGACACGGTGCTGCCGTTGGTCGACGGGCTCGTCGACCGCCTGCGCGCGGGGGCCGACGTGGCGGACTTCGGCTGCGGTAGCGGCCACGCGATCAACGTGATGGCAGGGGCGTTCCCGGCCAGCCGCTTCACCGGCGTCGACTTCTCCGAACACGCCATCGCCGTCGGTGCCCGCGAGGCGGCCGAGCTGGGCCTGGCGAACGCGACCTTCGAGAGCCACGACCTGGCGCTGCTGGACAAGCGGGACGCCTACGACGTCATCACGGTGTTCGACGCCATCCACGATCAGGCCCAGCCGGCGCGGGTGCTGGAGAACATCCATCGCGCCCTGCGGCCCGGCGGTGTCCTGCTGATGGCCGACATCAAGGCGTCGAGCCGGCTCGAGGACAACGTCGGCATTCCGATGAGCACCTACCTGTACACCACGTCGCTGATGCACTGCATGACGGTGTCGCTGGCGCTGGACGGCGCTGGGCTCGGCACGGCATGGGGAACGCAGCTCGCCACCGCAATGCTGGCCGACGCCGGTTTCGGCGACGTGCGGGTGGCGGAGATCGAGTCCGATCCCATCAACAACTACTACATCGCCCGGAAGTGATGTCGGCCCTCGACGCGCTGGACGACTGGCCGGTCGAGGCCGCCGCCGCGGCGGTGATCGGGCCCGACGGCGTGCTGGCCGGCCACGGCGACACCGCGCGGGTGTTCGCGCTGGCGTCGGTGACCAAGCCGCTGGTGGCCCGGGCCGCGCACGTCGCGATCGAAGAGGGTGTCGTGGACCTGGACACCGCTGCGGGGCCGCCGGGCGCCACCATCCGGCACCTGCTGGCGCACGCGTCGGGCCTGGCCCTGGGCAACGATCACGTACTGGCCGCGCCCGGCGCGCGGCGCATCTACTCCAATTACGGCTTCGCCGTGCTGGCCCAGGCCGTCGAGCGCGAATCCGGCATCGAATTCGGCCGCTATCTGGCCGAGGCGGTGTTCCAGCCGCTGGGGATGGCGTCGACCCGGCTGGAGGGCGGCGCGGACGCGGCCGGGTTCGGCGCCACGTCCACGGTGGCTGACCTGGGTAAATTCGCCGTCGACCTGCTGCGGCCGGCGACGGTCTCGGCGCAACTGCACGCCGAGGCCACGACGGTGCAATTTCCCGGCCTGGACGGCGTGCTGCCCGGCTACGGCGTCCAACGACCCAACGACTGGGGGCTGGGTTTCGAGATCAGGGACGCGAAGACGCCGCACTGGACCGGCGCGCGCAACTCGCCGCGAACCTACGGTCATTTCGGCCAGGCGGGCGGCTTCATCTGGGCAGATCCGGACCGTGACCTGGCGCTGGTGGCCCTCACCAACCGCGATTTCGGGGACTGGGCGCTGGCGCCGTGGCCGGCCTTTTCCGACGCCGTGCTCGCCGAATACGGCTAAAGGAAAATGCACACTAGCGCAACATGGGCAACACAAGGCACAATAGACACGCACGACACACAAAATAGTTAGACATCCTGCTCGCCAGGTCCCGCCAGGTCGTTGGGGAAGACGTCCCTCGCGGAACCGAAGGAGCAGGAAATGCGTGCGTCGAATCAATTCGCCGACGTGACGACTGGCGTGGTGTACGTGCACGCCTCGCCGGCGGCGGTATGCCCGCATGTCGAGTGGGCGTTGTCGTCGACCCTTGGGGCGAAGGCGAACCTCACCTGGACGCCCCAGCCGGCCATGCCCGGGCAGCTGCGCGCGGTCACCAACTGGGTCGGGCCGGTGGGCACCGGCGCCAGGCTGGCGAACGCCCTGCGCTCCTGGTCCGTGCTGCGGTTCGAGGTCACCGAGGATCCCAGCCCCGGAGTCGACGGCCAGCGGTTCAGCCACACCCCGCAGCTCGGCCTGTGGAGCGGGGCGATGAGCGCCAACGGCGACGTCATGGTCGGCGAGATGCGGCTGCGGGCGCTGATGGCGCAGGGCGCCGACACCCTTGCCGCCGAGTTGGACACCGTGCTGGGCACGGCGTGGGACGACGCCCTCGAGGCGTACCGCGACGGCGGCGAGGTCGGCGAGGTGACCTGGCTGAGCCGGGGCGTCGGCTAGCTGGGTGTCAGGCGCGGCGCAGGATGCGCAGGGCGCCCGGAACCGCGGTGATCTCGGCGGGCAGCGCGCAGGCGAAGTCGCCGTCGGCGTAGACGTTGATGCCGGAGCATTCGACGTGGATTGTCTTGGCGCGCGCGGTGGTCACCTCGTCGAGGTCGACGTGCGTGCCCTTCATGACGGTGGGGAACAGGCGCACCAGCTTCGTACGCGACGCTGAATGCGCCATCGTGATGTCGAGCAGGCCGTCGGTGGGGTCGGCGTTGGGACAGATCAGCAGGCCCCCGCCGTAGCTGCGGGTGTTGCCGAAGGCCGCCAGCGTGATGTCGGCATCGATCTCCCGCGTCCCGTCGAGCACCAAGCGGAAAGGCAACAGGCGCAGCTGCGACAGCTCGGCGAGCATCGCGAGGTAGTACCGCAACCGCCCGTGCGGCCAGCGCATCCGGTTGGCCCGGTCGGTCACCAGCGAGTCGAATCCGGTGGCCGCCACGGTGCCGAACCACTTGGTGGCCCCGTCGCCGTCGCGAATCCACCCGAGGTCGATGGTTTCGGTGAAGCCGTCGACGATGATATCCGCGGCGTCCTCGGGATCCCTTGTGGGAATGCCGAATTCGCGGGCGTGGTCGTTGCCGGTGCCCGCCGGGATGATGCCCAACGGAACGTCGGTGCCGGCGAGCACCTGCAGCGCGTTGGAAACCACGCCGTCGCCGCCGGTGACCATCACCGCGTCGGCGCCCTTCTCCAGCGCCGCGCTCACCAGGTGCCGCGCGTCTTGCGCGTCGTCGCCGATGATCTCGACGACCTCGACGCCGCGTTGGTGCAGCCGGGCGATCGCGAGCTGGGCCGCCCGGATCGCCGCGCCGTGCCCCGACACGGGATTGGTCAGCGCGATCACCTTGGCGATCTCGGTCATGGAATCAGCTTGCCGGGGTTGAGGATTCTGGCCGGGTCCAGGGTCGCCTTGACCGCGCGCAGGATTTGCACGCCCAGCTCGCCCACCTCGTCGCGCATCCAGGGCCGGTGGTCGGCACCGACCGCGTGGTGGTGGGTGATGGTTCCGCCGGTGGCCATGATGGCGTCGCACGCGGCCTTCTTGGCGGCCAGCCATTGTTCGATCGGGTTGCCGCGTTGCCCGGCGACGACGGTGAAGTACAACGACGCGCCGGTGGGGTAGACGTGCGAGATGTGGCACATCACCAACGCGGGGGTGCCGGACTCGGCGAGCACATCGGTAAGCGCTTGCGTCACAGCGGCTTTGAGCGCCGGAACGTTCGACCAGTCGGTGGCGGTCTCGAGCGTTTCGCAGAGCGCGCCCGCCGACAGCAGCGAGTCGCGCAGGTACGGCGCGCCGAACCGGCCGTGCTCCCAGGCCCGCGCCGGTGCCTCGCCCAGCGATGTCGCGCCGTGGGCGGCCAGCAGGGCGGCGGTTTCGGCGTGCCGGCTTTCGACGTGTTCCTTGGTGCCCTCGAACACGGTGATGGCCAGGCAGCCGCCGGTGATCTGGCTTTCGCCGATCGCGTCCGTGGTGGCCAGGTTGACCCCGGTCTCGGCCTCATCGGAGAGCCGGATGACGGTGGGGCCGGTGCCGGTCTGGGTGACGGCGCGCAGGGCGGCGGCGCCGGTCTCGAAGTCGGGGAAGGACCACGCCTCGTAGCGGACGGTTTCGGGCGCCCGGTGCACCCGCAGCCGCACCTGGGTGATGACGCCGAAGGCGCCCTCCGAGCCGATCATCAGCTGACGCAGGTCGGGACCGGCGGCGGATTCCGGCGCGCGACCCAGGTCGATGGTGCCCGCCGGGGTGACGACGCGCAGCCCGCGCACCATGTCGTTGAATCGGCCGTAACCCGCCGAGTCCTGCCCGGACGAGCGGGTGGCGGCGAATCCGCCGATAGTCGCGTACTCGAAGCTCTGCGGGAAATGGCCGAGCGAAAAGCCCTGGGCGCCAAGCATGCGCTCCGCGTCGGGCCCGGTGACGCCGGCGCCGAACACGGCCAGGCCGGACACCTCGTCGAGGGAGATCAACCGGTCGAGGCGGCGCAGGTCGAGCGACACGACCGCGTGGAACGCCCCGCGGATGGGGTCCAAACCGCCGACCACGCTGGTGCCGCCGCCGAAGGGGACGACGGCGATGCGGTGTTCGGAGCAGTAGCCCAGGACCGCGGCGACGTCGTCGTCATCACCGGGCAGCAGGATAGCGTCGGGCGCGTCCTGCACGCCCGGGTCCTTGCGACGCAGCAGGTCGATCGTCGACTTCCCGCCCGCGTGCAGCAACCGGTCCCGGTCGTCGGTGCGGCAGTACGGCGCGCCGACGATGCCGGCCAGCGCCTCGCGATCCTCATGCGACAGCGCCGACGGGCGCAGGCGCACCTGGTCCGCTTCGAGTTCGGCCCCGGGCGCATCGTCGATGCCGACCGCCTGTTTCAGCAGGCTGCGGATGCCCTCGGAGAGCGGCTTGGCCGCGGCGGGATCCCCCCACGCGTTCCATTTCATCGGGGGGAGGAGACCCTCGGGTTGCGTCATGCGTTACAGTATTACATATGCTGTCAATCAGTAACGCACGCACCCGCGTGGACCCCGGCGAGCGCATCCTCGCGGCGGCGGCCAGCTGTGTGGTCGATTACGGCGTCGAGCGGGTGACGCTGGCCGAGATCGCGCGCCGCGCCGGCGTCAGCAGGCCCACGGTCTACCGGCGCTGGCCGGACACCCAGTCGATAGTCGCGGCGCTGTTGACCCGCCACATCACCGAGGTGATGCGCGACGCCCCGCTGCTCGGCGACGACCGGGAATCGCTTGTGCGACAGATCGTTACGGTGGCCAACCTGCTTCGCGAGGACCGGCTCGTGATGTCGGTGCTGCACTCGGAGCTGGCGCCGATCTACATCACCGAGCGGCTCGGGACCAGCCAGCACATGCTGATCGACGCCCTCGCCGACCGGTTGCGGGTGGCCCAGCGCAAGGGCAGCGTCCGCGCCGGCGACCCGGTTCAGCTGGCGACCATGGTGCTGCTGATCGCCCAGTCGACCATTCAGTCGGCGCAGATCGTCGAGCCGCTGTTGGACGCCGACACGCTGGCCCGCGAACTCGCCTACTCGCTGAACGGATACCTGTCGTGATCGCCGATCCCACCGCGCTGAACGCCGCCCGCCGGGCCGCCGACCTCACCGCGCTCGCCGACGGCGAGCCGCTGGACGTCGTGGTGATCGGCGGCGGCATCACCGGCGCCGGCATCGCCCTGGACGCCGCATCGCGGGGGCTGCGCGTGGCGCTGGTGGAAAAGCACGACCTGGCCTTCGGCACCAGCCGCTGGAGCTCCAAACTGGTCCACGGCGGCCTGCGCTACCTGGCGACCGGCAACGTGGGGATCGCCCGCCGCAGCGCCGTCGAGCGCGGAATCCTGATGAGCCGCAACGCCCCTCACCTCGTTCGTGCCATGCCGCAGCTGGTCCCGCTGCTGCCGTCCATGAGCCGGGGAAAGCGGGCGTTGGTGCGCGCCGGATTCCTGGCCGGCGACGCCCTGCGCATGCTCGCGGGCACGTCGTCGGCGACCCTGCCCCGCTCGCGCCGGATCGGTCCCGATCGCGTCGTGCGGATGGCGCCGACCGTTCGGCGAGACGGCCTGGACGGGGGACTGCTGGCCTACGACGGGCAGTTGATCGACGACGCCCGACTGGTCACCGCGGTCGCGCGCACCGCCGCGCAGCACGGCGCGCGGATCCTGACCTACGTGGCGGCCTCGCACGCCACCGGCACCTCGGTGCGGCTGACCGACCAGCGCACCGGGGAGGCGTTTGACGTTTCCGCCGGTGCGGTCATCAACGCCGCGGGGGTCTGGGCGGCCGAGATCGACGGCTTGCTGCGGCTGCGGCCCAGCCGCGGCACCCACCTCGTCTTCGATGCGGCCGCGTTCGGCAATCCCACTGCCGCGCTGACGATTCCGATACCCGGCGAGCTCAACCGGTTCGTGTTCGCCATGCCCGAGCAGTTGGGCCGGGTGTACCTGGGGCTGACGGACGAAGCCGCTCCCGGACCGATCCCGGACGTGCCCACGCCGTCGGCCGACGAGGTCACCTTCCTGCTGGACACCGTCAACACCGCCCTGGGCGTCGCGCTGGGCCCGTCCGACGTCATCGGCGCCTACGCGGGGCTGCGGCCGCTGATCGACACCGGCGAGGGCCGCACCGCCGACGTCTCGCGCGAGCACGCGGTGGTGGAGTCGGCGTCCGGGGTCATCAGCGTGATCGGCGGCAAGCTGACCGAATACCGCTACATGGCCCAGGACGTGCTGGACCGCGCGGTCAGCCTGCGGCGCCTGCGGGCCGCGAAGTGCCGAACCAACGACCTGGCGCTGATCGGGGCGTCCACCAACCCGGGGACGCCCGCCGCCGGCCCGGCCGTCGAGCTGCCGGCGTCGCTGGTGCAGCGGTACGGGGCGGAGGCGGCCAAGGTCATCGCGACCGCGACCTGCAAGCGCCCGACGGAGCCGATCGCCGAGGGCATCGACGTCACGCGGGCGGAATTCGAGTACGCCATCACCCACGAGGGCGCGCTCGACGCCTCCGACCTGCTGGACCGGCGGACCCGCATCGGGCTGGTGGAGTCCGAGCGGGAGCGCGCGCTGGCGGTCGCCGAGGAGTTCGTGGGGCAGTTCGGCTGAGGCTCCAGCATTTCGATAGTCAATGTTTAATGACATGGACTATCATTTTTTGAATGACAACCACACAGGTGCCCGTCCTCATCGTCGGCGCCGGTGCCGGCGGCCTCGCGACCTCTGCGCTGCTGGCCAAACACGGTGTTCGCTCGCTGGTGGTCGAAAAGCGGCGCGAGGTGTTCATCTACCCGAAAGCCCGCAATCTGAGCTTCCGCAGCCTGGAGATCCTGCGCGGCCTCGGATTGGCCGACGAGGTCCACGCGATCGCCCACGGCGTTTCCGACATGCTGAGCAGGCCGACGCTCAACAGCGCCGAACAGCGACAGGCGCTCGACGTCAACGCGATCTTCGCGCCGTTCAAGGATCTGAGCCCGGAGCCCGGCGGCCAGTACTGCCCGCAGAGCGCCTTCGAACCGATCCTGCTCACCTACATCCGCCGGCACGGTAGCGAGGCGCGCTACAACACGGAGTTGGGCTCGTTCGACCAGGACGAAAGCGGCGTCACCGCGGTCATCCGCGATCGCGAGTCGGGCGCGACCGAGACGGTACGCGCCGACTACCTCGTCGCCGCCGACGGCGTGCACAGCCCGATCCGCGACGCGCTGGGCGTGAGCACCTCCGGCTACGGGGCACTGCCGATCTATGTCGTGTTCGTCTACTTCCGTGCGCCGTGGCGTCAATTCGCCCGCGACCTCGATGCGGGCGACGGCATCCAAGTGAAAAACCCGGACGTGGAGGGCATCTTTCTGCCGGTGCGCGACGACTTCGGCATGTTCATCAACACCTACTTTCCCGCCCGCGGCGAAGCCGCCGAACAGTTCACCGCGCAGCGGTGCCGCGAGATGCTGACGAAAGCGATCGGCGAGCCGATCGACGTGGAGATCATCGACGTCGCGCCGTGGCAGCCGTACGAGCGGGTTGCCGACCAATTCCGCTGCGGCAGAGTGTTTCTCGTCGGCGATTCGGCCCACACCATGCCGCCGTTCAAGGCTGGCGGGGCCAACACCGCCATCCAGAGCGCGCACAACCTGGCCTGGAAGCTGGCCGCGGTCTTGAACGGGAGCGCCGACCCGGTCTTGTTGGGCACCTACCATGCCGAGCGGCACCCGGTCGGGCGGTTCAACGCGCGCCAGTCGCTAACCGGGCCGTCGCTGGCTTTCCTGCGGTTGGACGATAACCGGCCGCTATTGCCACCAGACGAAGAGGCGCCGATGTTTGCGCTGCTGATCGGCTACCAATACCATTCGGCCGCAGTGATTTCCGACGATCCGGGTCCGCCGGATCCCGACGCCGTGTCACTGGTCGAAGAATTGCGCGGCCAGCCCGGCACCCGCGTCCCGCACGTGTGGGTGCGCGACGGCGTTTCGACGCTCGACCTCTTGGGGCCGGGGTTCACCGTGCTCACCGGCGACGAACGCTGGTGTGCCGCCGCGGCTTCGATGTCGGTGGCCGCGCACCGCATCGAGAGCGACGAGTGGACCGCGATCACCGGGCTTGCGCCCGACGGCGCCCTGCTGGTGCGCCCCGACGATTTCGTCGGGTGGCGTGCCGACGCCATGCCCGCGGACCCGGAAGGCGCGCTGCGCCAAGCGGTTACGGAGATCCTCGGCCGCTAGCCCTTACGCCGCGAGCAGAAGGGGACCTACAGCGGGATGTTCTTGTGGCGGCCGCGGCGTGCCGGCGCCTGGGCCAGCGCCTCGGTGAGCTTGCTGCGGGTGTGCGAGGGGTCGATCTTCTCGTCCACCACGCCGATCTCGATGGCGCTGTCCACGCCACCGGCGATCTTCTCGTGCTCGGCGGCCAGCTGGTCGTGCAGCGCTTCGCGCTCGTGATCCGCCGCGGCGGCCAGCTTCTTCTTGTGCAGGATGCCGACGGCGGCCTTGGCGCCCATCACCGCGACCTCGGCGTCCGGCCAGGCGTACACCTTGGTCGCGTTGAGCGACCGCGAGTTCATCGCAATGTAGGCCCCGCCGTAGGTCTTTCGGGTGACCAGCGTGACGCGCGGGACCGTGCACTCGCCGAAGGCGTGCAGCAGCTTGGCGCCGCGGCGCACCACGCCGCCCCACTCCTGGTCAACCCCGGGCAGGTAGCCCGGCACGTCGACGACCACGATCAGCGGGATGCCGAACGCGTCGCACAGCCGCACGAAACGCGCGGCCTTCTCGGCGCTTTCGGAGTTCAGGCAGCCGCCCAGTCGCAACGGGTTGTTCGCCAGGACGCCCACCGTGCGGCCGGACAGCCGGCCCAGGCCGATCACCATCGACGGCGCCCAGTTGGCCTGGAACTCGTCGAACGGGGTCTCGTCGTCCAGGATCGCGGTCACGATCGGACGCACGTCGTAGGCCCGCCGGGACGACTCGGGCAGCAGCGCGTGGATATCGGTGTCACCGGCCTCGGCCTTGGTGCGGTCGAAATGCCCCTGCTGGCAGAACAATCCGACCAGCCGGCGGCCCCGCTCGTAGGCGTCGAGCTCGTCGTCGGCGACGATGTGGCACACGCCGGACTTCTTGTGGTGGGTCTCCGGGCCGCCGAGCGACGCCATGTCGACGTCCTCGCCGGTGACGCTGCGCACCACGTCGGGCCCGGTGACGAACACCCGGCTCTCCGGCGCCATCACGATCACGTCGGTCAGCGCCGGCCCGTAGGCGGCGCCGCCGGCCGCGAAGCCGACGACCACCGAGATCTGCGGGACGTACCCGGACGCGCGGATCATCGCCTCGAAGACGGTGCCGACGGCGTGCAACGCCTTCACACCCTCGGCCAGGCGCGCGCCGCCGGAATGCCAGATGCCCACGATCGGGCTCTGCTCCTCGATGGCGGTGTCGTAGGCGTTCACGATGTGCGCACAGCCCTCGACGCCCATGGCGCCGCCCATCACGGTTCCGTCGGTGCAGAACGCGATGGTGCGCACGCCGTTGACGGTGCCCGACGCAGAAAGCACGCCCGAGCGGTCACGCTCGTGCAGCAGCTCGACGCTGCCCTCGTCGAAGAAGTTGCTCAGACGCAGCAACGGGTCCCTGGGGTCGAGCGACTCGCCGACCGACGCGGGGGCCATGATTGTCATCGCAGGTCTCCTGTTCTCCGGTGTGCTCTCTGCTGGGGCGGCGATGGTCAGTACCGCCCGAAGGCGATCGCGACGTTGTGCCCGCCGAATCCGAACGAGTTGTTGATCGCGTAGTCGTACTTACCCGGCCGCGGCTTACCCGCCACCACGTCCAGGTCGATCTCCGGGTCGAGGTTTTCCAGGTTCAGCGTCGGCGGAACGACCTGATCCCGCAGGGCGAGCACGGTCAGGATCGACTCGACCGCACCCACGGCGCCGACCGAGTGGCCCAGCGCCGCCTTGGGCGCGTAGACGGCCGCGTTGCCGCCATGGGGACCCAACGCGTTGTTGATCGCCTTGCCCTCGGCGACGTCACCCACCGAGGTACCGGTGGCGTGGGCGTTCACATGGTGGATGTCGCCAGGCGTGAGGCCGGCGAGCTGAATCGCCCGGCTCATCGCGTGCCCGGCCCGCAGGCCGTTGGGATCCGGCGCCACCATGTGGTAGCCGTCCGAGGTGATGCTGGCGCCCATGATCCGGGCCAGGATGTTGGCCCCGCGAGCCTTGGCGTGCTCCTCGGTCTCGATCACCATGAGCGCGCCCGCCTCGCCGAACACGAAGCCGGTGCGGTCCCGGTCGAACGGGCGGCAGGCGCCCACCGGGTCGTCGTTCTTCGTCGACATCACGATGCGCATCTGGGCGAACGCCGCGATCGGCACCGCCTCGATCTTGGTCTCGACACCACCGCAGATGGCGATGTCGGCCTCGCCGAACACGATGTTGCGCCAGGCCTGGGCGACACCCTCGGAGCCCGACGCGCACGCCGACACGGGGGTGATCACGCCGGCCTTGGCGTGCCGTTCCAGCCCCACCGCCGCCGCGGCGCCGTTGGGCATGTACTTCTGCACACCGAGCGGAGAGACGGCCCGCATGCCGCGCGAGCGCATGTCGTCGTAGCTGAAAACCATCTCCTCCGACGAACCCAAGCCGGTGCCGATGGACACCAGCAAGCGGTCGGCGTCGACCTCGGGGGAGCCGGCGTTCTCCCAGACCCGCCGGCTCAAGATGGTCGACATGCGCTGCAGGTAACCCGTCCGGCGCAGCTCGACGCGGGTCATCTGGCTGTCGAATTCCTCCAACAGGTGCCCACCGATCTTCACCGGCAGGTCGAACTCCTCGACGAACGGGTCCTCGAGCTTGCGGATACCACTTTGGCTGTCCAGCAACAACTTCCAGGTGTTCTCGGCGTCAGTTGCCAGTGCGGTCGTCATGGCAACGCCAGTGACGACCACGTTCGGGAGCGTTTTCCCGGTAACCAGCTCTGTCATGGGTCTTGCAAACGTTCCTTCCGTACTCGGTGGTGATCGCCAAGCCCGGTGGGCCGGGCGAAGCGATCACCACCATCCAGCCTCAGTACCGCCCGAAGGCGAGCGCCACGTTGTGGCCACCGAATCCGAACGAGTTGTTGATGGCGTAACGGAAATCGCCGTAGCGAGGTTCGCCCGCGACAACATCAAGGTCGATCTCTGGATCTGGGGTTTCGTAATTGAGAGTTGGCGGTATCACGCCGTCCCGAAGGCTCAATACCGTGAGAACAGATTCCAGCGCGCCTACCGCGCCGATGGAGTGGCCCAGCGCCGACTTCGGCGCGTAGACCGCCGCCTGCTCGCAGCCGGCGACCCGGATGGCGTTCGCCTCGGCGGTGTCGCCGATGGGCGTTGCCGTCCCGTGGGCGTTGACGTGGTCAATGTCCTTGGGGGACAAGCCAGCCAACTCGAGCGACCGTTGCATTGCCCGGCCGGCGCGCACGCCGTCCGCCGCGGGCGCCACCATGTGGAACGCGTCCGACGTGATGCCGGCACCCATCAGCCGGGCCAGCGGCTTGGCGCCGCGGGCCTTGGCGTGCTCTTCGGTCTCGATGATCATCAGGGCCCCGGCCTCGCCGAACACGAAGCCGTCGCGGTCCTTGTCGAACGGCCGAGATGCACGCTCGGGCTCGTCGTTGCGAGTGGACATGGCCCGCATCATGGAGAACGCCGCGATGGGCAGCGCCTCGATGGGACCCTCGACACCGCCGCAAACGGCGAAATCGGCGTCACCCATTGCGATCTGGCGCCACGCGTGCGCGATCGCCTCCGACCCGGACGAGCACGCCGACACCGGAGTGATGACCCCGGCGCGGGCGCCCAGCTGCAGGCCCACCACCGCCGCGGCGCCGTTGGGCATGATCATCTGAACGGCGAGCGGCGACACCTTGCGGGGGCCACCCTCGTTCATCAGGTCGTAGCTCTCCACGATCCTCTCGGCGCCACCGAGACCGGTGCCGACCACAACCGAGAACCGGTCGGGGTCGACCTCCGGGCTGCCGGCGGACTCCCACAGCTGCGTGCTGAGCAACTTCGCCAGCCGCTGGACGTACGACATGCGCCGCAAGTCGAGTCTGCTCATGTGCTCGTCGATGGGCTCCTTGAGGTGGCCACCGATCTTGACGGGCAGGTCCCACTTGCTGACGAACTCGTCCTCGAGTACGCGGATGCCGCTTTCGCCGGCCAACAAACTCTTCCACGTGCTCTCGATGTCCGGCGCGATCGATGTCGTCGCCGTGACGGCGGTTACCACAACGCTGGGGTAACCGCCATTAGCAGTGGAAGGCTTGCTCACTGGTCCGCTTCCATCCTCGCCTTGACGTTCGCGACGGCCTCGGGGTTCTCGGTCTCCAGCTTGGCGCGCAGGGCCTCGGCAGCCTCGGGGTTCTCTTCCTCGAGCTTCTGGATGTAGGACACGACGTCACCGACGGTGCGCAGACCGGCGAGGTCCTCGTCCGGGATCTTCACGCCGTACTTGTCCTCGGTCTGCACGGCGATCTCAACCATCGACAGCGAGTCGATGTCCAGGTCGTCGACGAACGACTTCTCCGGGGTGACCTCCGACGGCTCGATACCGGTGACCTCTTCGATGATCTCCGCGATACCGGCGATGATTTCTTCCTGACTTACGGCCACAGCCTCTTCCCTTCGTAATGTGTTGTGTTAATCGAACAGAGCGTTCTTATTCCAGCGGTATGTGGTTGTACTGGATGCGGCTTAGAGTTCGGCCAGTGCGTCCAGGTCTGCGGGTGCCTTGACGGCGCGGGTCGTAACCCCCCGAAGTTCGCGTTTGGCGATACCGGTGAGAGTGCCCGCGGGCGGGAACTCCACGGCCGCCGTGATCTCCCGGTCACGCATCGTTGCCGTGCACAGGTCCCAGCGGACCGGCTGGGTCAGCTGGGCGACCAGCGCCTCCATCGCCGCCGCCGCCGAGGCGACGGGCTGGCCGTCGCGGTTGGACAGCAGCGTGGCGGTGGGTTCGGCGGTCGCGACGGCTGCCGCCGCGGCCGCGTAGCGGTCGAGGGCCGGCGCCATGTACTTGGTGTGGAACGCCCCGGCCACGCCGAGGGCGCGCACCCGGGCCTTTTCCGGCGGGTCCTCGGCCAGCTTCTCCAGCGCCGTCAGCGGGCCGGCGGCGACGATCTGGCCGGCGGCGTTGCGGTTGGCGGGGAACAGGTCGAGCTGCTCGAGGCGGGCCAGCACCTCGGCCTCGTCGCCGCCGAGCACCGCGGACATGCCGGTCGGCTCGATTGCGCAGGCCTTGGCCATCTCGGCGCCGCGGGTGGCGGCCAGCGCGACGGCGTCATCGGCGGCCATCACACCGGCGATCGCGTAGGCCGCGATCTCGCCCACGGAGTGGCCGGCGACGATGAGGTCCGCGTCGGACAGCAGGCCGCGCTTGGTGAGCTCCTGGTGGGCCAGCAGGGTGGCCGCGACGACCAGGGGCTGCGTGACCGCGGTGTCGGTGATCTCTTCGGTCGACGCGGTGGTGCCCAGCCGGACGAGGTCGAGGCCGCTGGCCTTCGACCACAGGTCGAGCTGGTTTGCGGCACCGGGCAGTTCGAGCCACGGCGACAGCATCCCCTCGGTCTGCGAACCCTGTCCGGGCGCAAGCAATGCAATCACGTGTTTAAGAGAACACTGTGGAAACGGTTTTGGCGGGTGTAACAGATTATGAACCTCGTCTTAGGTTTTTGTGCACTCCCAACAAAATAGCTCCGTAAGCTACATGTTCGATACCGTGCCGCGATCTGTTGCCTGGATCACTATCGCTCGGATTGACCCCCAACAGCGGCCCTGACCGGCAGCGGAACCGGGGGCAGCGCGTTGGTGCCGACGCTAGCGGGAGCGGTGGGGTAGTTGAGCTGGCCGACGGTGGCGGCCACTCGCAGCACGTACGCGTCGCGGGGCTGGGTGGGATCGCGTCCGGTGAAGTCGGTGATCCGCTTGAGCCGGTAGCGCACGGTATTTGGATGAACGAACAACTTTCTGGCACAGGCCTCAATCGCGCCGCCGCAATCTAAATACGCGTCCAGGGTTTCGATGAGCGTGGGCCCGGCGTCGGCCATCGGCCCCATCACATCGGTGTGCAGCGCCACGATCGCCGAGGCGTCCCCCATCAGGGCGCGTTCGGGCAGGAGTTCTCGCGCCTGGACCGGCCGCGGCGCCCCGCGCCAGCCGCCAACGGCGTTCATGCCGGAGATCGCCTCGCTCGCACTGTGGTAGGCCGCGGTAAGCATGGGCGCCGTCGGCCCGATGACCACCGGGCCGTCCGAGAAGGCGTCCAGCAGCTCGCCGAGGAATTTGTCAGTAGGTGACAGTTGGCCGGACACGATAGCGACCAGCCAGGTGCCGTGCACGTCTGTCAGGGCGGCGCGGCCGTGGCGCGCGGCGACGTCGCGGACGTGCTGACTGGCCCGCTGGTCGTCGCCCGGGCCGGTCGACCCGTCGGGGCCGGGCGCGGGGACCCCGACCACGACCGTGGCCGGGGCGGTGGTGTCCCAGTTCAGCGCCGCGGCCCGGGACAAAAGCTCGGGACCGGTGTCGCCGCGGACGACCGCGTCGACGACGCTGGCCTCCATGCGGCTGTCCCAGGTGCCGCGCGCCTCGGCGGCGTTCGCGTAGGCCGAGGCGGAGGTGAACGCCAGGTCGCGGCTGTACTTCAGGACGCCGACGGTCAGCGCGGTCAGCTGCTCCTCGGAGCGGGCCACCAGCGGCAGCACCTCTTCGAAGAACTCCATGGTGACGCGGACCATGTCCACGCTGTGTCGCAGCGCGATCCGGCGGGCCAGGTCCTGAGGCACCAGCTCGAACGCCTGGGCGGTGTAGCTGACGTCGCTGTGCGGGTCCTGCATCCACTCGACGAAGTTGTTGATCGCCGTCTGTACCACCAAGGCCACACTGGCCCGCTGCGATGCCTCGAGATCGGCGAAGAACGGCAACCGATCGCCCATGACCGACACCGCCTCGGTGGCCAGCCGGCCGGAGTGCTGCTTCAGCCGGCGCAGGACGGAGTCCGGGACCGTGTCCAGCAGTTCGAGCGGCGACCGCGGCTGCTTCGCGAACGGGCCGGCGAACGGATTGTCATTCACAGCTAAAACCTACGCCATTTTTTAGAAGGAAGTGCCAAAGGGAGCGGGGGTGGCGCGCCTTGCGGGCGTCGAGTGTGCGGCTGGCCGCACACTGGGCGCCCACTGTGCGGCTGGCCGCACACTCGCGGGAAGCAGGTCAGCGTGGGAGGCCCTCAGGCCACCCCGGGGTCGGACGTCTGCTCCGGGGCGGCCTGCACGTCGTCGATCTTGTACTGCCGGGCCGCCGCGACCGGCACCGACGGGTCGATCTCGCCGTCGCGGGCCAGTGCCTCCAGCACCGCGACCACCTGCGACTCGGCGTCGGTGTTGAAGTAGCGCCGCGCGGCGGGCCGGGTGTCGGAGAAGCCGAACCCATCGGTGCCCAGGGTGACGAATGTGCCGGGCACCCACGGACGGATCTGCTCGGGCACCGCGCGCATCCAGTCCGACACGGCGACGACCGGCCCGCTGGCGTTCGCCAGCGCCTGGGTCACGTAGGCGGTCCCGGCCGGGCGGTCGGGGTGCCGCAGCCGCGCCTTCTCGACGGCCAGGCCGTCGCGGTTGAGCTCGCCCCAGCTGGTCACCGACCAGACGTCGGCCGCGACGTCCCACTCGGCGGCCAGCATCTCGGCCGCCTGCAGCGCCGAGGGCATCGCCACGCCGGACGCCAGGAGCTGCGCGGTGTTGGCGCGCTGCTCGGTGGCGGGGCGGTAACGGTAGATGCCCCGCAGCACGCCCTCGGGATCGAAGTTCTCCGGCTCCGGCGGCTGCACGTACGGCTCGTTGTAGACGGTGATGTAGAAGTACACGTCCTCCGGGTTGTCCCCGAACATCCGGGCCAGCCCGCTCTCGACGATGTAGGCGATCTCATAAGCGAACGCCGGGTCGTAGGCCACCACCGCCGGGTTGGTGCTGGCCAGCAGCAGCGAGTGGCCGTCGGCGTGCTGCAGGCCCTCGCCGGTCAGCGTGGTGCGCCCCGCGGTGGCCCCGAGCAGGAAGCCGCGGGCCATCTGGTCCGCGGCGGCCCACAGCCCGTCGCCGGTGCGCTGGAAGCCGAACATCGAATAGAAGATGTAGATCGGGATCATCGGCTCGTTGTGCGTCGCGTACGACGTGCCTGCCGCGATGAACGACCCCACCGACCCGGCCTCGTTGATGCCCTCGTGCAGGATCTGCCCGACTTCGCTTTCCTTGTAGGCCAGCATCAGCTCGGCGTCGACGGCGGTGTACAGCTGGCCGAGGCGGTTGTAGATCTTCAGCGACGGGAACCACGAGTCCATGCCGAACGTGCGCGCCTCGTCGGGAATGATCGGGACGATGCGCGGCCCAATCTCCTTGTCCCGCAACACTTCCTTGAAGGTGCGCACGGTCGCCATGGTGGTGGCGACCTCCTGGGTGCCCGACCCCTTCTTCAGCGCGGCGTAGATGTCGCGGGGCGGCAGCTTGAGCGCCTTGGCCTTGGTGCGGCGCTCGGGCAGGAAGCCGCCGAGCGTGCGGCGACGGTCGAGCATGTAGCGGATCTCCGGGGCGTCCGGCCCGGGGTGGTAGTAGGGCGGCAGGTAGGGGTTCTCGTCCAGCTGGGCGTCGCTGACCGGGATCCGCATGGAGTCCCGGAAGCGCTTAAGGTCTTCCAGCGCAAGCTTTTTCATCTGATGGGTGGCGTTGCGGCCCTGGAAGTGCGCGCCCAGCGAGTAGCCCTTGATGGTCTTGGCCAGGATCACGGTCGGCTGGCCCTTGTGGTCGATCGCGGCCCGGTAGGCGGCGTACACCTTGCGGTAGTCGTGGCCGCCGCGTTTGAGGTTCCAGATCTCGGCGTCGGTCATGTTCTCGACGAGCGCCTTGGTGCGCGGGTCGCGGCCGAAGAAGTGGTCGCGGACGTAGGCGCCGTCGTTGGCCTTGTACGTCTGGTAGTCGCCGTCGGGCGTGGTGTTCATCAGGTTCACCAGCGCGCCGTCGCGGTCGGCGTGCAGCAGGGCGTCCCACTCGCGGCCCCAGACCACCTTGATGACGTTCCAGCCGGCGCCCCGGAAGAACGACTCCAGCTCCTGGATGATCTTGCCGTTGCCGCGCACCGGGCCGTCGAGGCGCTGCAGGTTGCAGTTGATCACGAAGGTCAGGTTGTCCAGCCCCTCGAGCGCGCCGACGTGCGCCAGCCCGCGGCTTTCCGGCTCGTCCATCTCGCCGTCGCCCAGGAAGCACCACACGTGCTGATCGGAGGTGTCCTTGATGCCGCGGTCGTGCAGGTAGTGGTTGAACCGCGCCTGGTAGATGGCGTTGAGCGGCCCCAGTCCCATCGACACGGTGGGGAATTCCCAGAAGTCGGGCATCAGCCGTGGGTGCGGGTAGGACGGCAACCCGCCGCCGGCGTGGCTGTGTTCCTGGCGGAAGCCGTCGAGCCGGTCCTCGCTGAGCCGGCCTTCGAGGAACGCGCGCGCATAGATGCCCGGGGACGCGTGGCCCTGGATGAAGACCTGGTCGCCGCCGCCGGGATGCGATTTGCCGCGGAAGAAGTGGTTGAAGCCGACCTCGTACAGCGCCGCCGACGACGCGTACGTCGAAATGTGGCCCCCCACGCCGACTCCCGGCCGCTGGGCGCGGTGCACCATGATGGCGGCGTTCCACCGGATCCACGCCCGGAAGCGCCGCTCGACGTCCTCGTCGCCGGGGAACCACGGTTCCAGTTCGGTCGGGATCGTGTTGACGTAATCGGTTGACGTGAGCGAGGGGATGGCGACGCGCTGTTCCCCGGCCCGTTCCAGCAGCCGCAGCATCAGGTAGCGCGCCCGCGCCGGGCCGGAGCGCTCGAGGAGTTCGTCGAAGGACTCCAGCCACTCCGACGTCTCTTCGGGGTCGATGTCGGGCAGGTACGACGCGACGCCTTCGCGGATCACCCGAACGCGGTCGGGTTCGCTTGCGCTGCTAGGGGTTTTGGCCAGATCGTGGCGCGCGAACTCGGTTGTCAACGCACTGCTCCTGTAGTTGTCGGGGCTTGCGCCCTCGGGGTGCTGCGCACCGTATCCCTCTATCGTGCCGCACCAGCGTTTGGCAGGGCTAGCCGACGCCTGGTAGCGGGCGCGGGTTCACGCGGCGGACACGAACTCGTGCGTAGCGGGACGATCGGGAAACCCACCCGGTAACGTCTGAGCCGTGCTCAGCGGATCGCGTGCCGCCCTTGCGGGGAGCTTCCCCAGGCGAGGTGCTCTGGCGCTCGGATGTATTGCGGCGACGCTGATGGGGATCGTCGGGTGTACCACCGTCACCAACGGCACGGCCACCCCCGACACCCAGGTGGCCCCGGCGTATCGGCAGTCGGTGTCCGCATCGGCGTCCGCGTCGTCGGCGACGTCGCGGGTGCGCGAGTCCCAGCGCCAACAATCGCTGACCACCCGGGCGGTGCGGACGTCGTGCGACAACCTGGCCACCACGAGCAAGGACGCGATCGACAAGGTCAACATCTTCGTCGGGGCGTTCAACGCGGGGCGCAACACCGGCCCGACGGAGGGCCCGGCGATCGACGCGCTGAACAACAGCGCCGACACGGTCAGCAACAGCTTCAACGACGCGCTGTCCCAGCAGTTGAAGGACGCGTTCAACATGTACATCGACGCGGCGCATGGGGTGGCCAACGCCATCGGCACCCACGCGGCGACGGGCGAATTCAATCGGCGGGTGGACCGGCTCAACGACGCCAAGACGAAGGCGCTGAAACTGTGCCTGGCATCCTTCTAAAGGCGCGGGTGTCGAGCCGGTTGCGGCTGTGCGACGATAATCCCCATCGCACGAGGCGGCACGGTTTAAGGAGGCTCCACGGTGGTCGCGGCGGATCACGCCCCGAGCTACGCTCGCAAACTGGGCATCCAACGGGACCAAGTTGTCCAGGAATGGGGCTGGGACGAGGACACCGACGACGAAATCCGTGCTGACGTCGAGGAAGCATGCGGCGGTGACCTGCTCGACGAGGACACCGACGAGGTCGTCGACGTGGTGCTGTTGTGGTGGCGAGACGGGGACGGCGACCTGGTGGACACCCTGATGGACGCGATCGGCCCGCTGGCCGAGGACGGCGTGATCTGGGTGCTGACGCCCAAGACCGGCAAGCCCGGCCACGTTCTGCCGGCCGAGATCGCCGAGGCGGCCCCCACCGCCGGCCTGATGCCGACGTCGTCGGTCAACCTGGGTGACTGGAGCGCCAGCCGGCTGGTGCAGCCGAAGTCGCGAACCGGGAAGCGTTGATGCTGCCCGTTGGCGCCACCGCCCCGGACTTCACACTGCGCGACCAGAACCAACAGCGGGTCACCCTGAGCTCCTATCGCGGCGCCAAGAACGTGCTGCTGGTGTTCTTCCCACTGGCGTTCACCGGCATCTGCCAGGGCGAGCTGGACCAGTTGCGCGATCACCTGCCCGACTACGAGAACGACGACAGCGCGACGCTGGCCATCTCGGTGGGTCCGCCGCCCACGCACCGGATCTGGTCGCTGGAGAGCGGGTTTACCTTCCCGGTGCTGTCGGATTTCTGGCCGCACGGCGAGGTCAGCCAGGCCTACGGCGTGTTCAATGACGAGGCCGGCTACCCCAATCGCGGCACCTTCGTCATCGACAAGTCCGGCGTCATCCGGTTCGCCGAGATGAAACAGCCCGGCGAATCCCGCAACCAGCGGCTGTGGACCGACGCGCTGGCCGCTTTGCGGGGCTGAAAGTTTTGGGTACTCGGGCGTTGTGCGTGTAGCCTGCCTCGGGCACGGGCGCGTAGCTCAGTGGTAGAGCTCTGGTTTTACACACCAGCGGTCGGCGGTTCGATACCGTCCGCGCCCACCAAATGCACTCAGGGCATTAGTCGCGCGGACGCGTGCCGCGGCGGCGACAAAGTTTGGCCGCTCGGAGCGCGGGTAGGCGAGGACGATGCCAGGGGAACCATCGTCAATCTTGCTTATCGCCGATCCCGGAGCGCCCGCGGCGATTGCCGAGCGTCTGTCTGATCCGCTTGCAAGCGCGCTCACGGACTGGGCCCCCGCGCAGGACAGGTGGGACGTGTCGGTGCGCCGTCAGGCCTATCCGATCGACGAGCATGCCGAAGTCTCAGACGTGGTCGGCGCCATCGACCCGGGTGGGGAGAGCGAAGACATTGTCATCTACCTGACGGACCTACCCCGACGCCGGGGGACAACGCCGGTGATAGCCGAGATCAGCGTGCCCGACCGACTCGGAGTGATTTCCATTCCAGGGGTAGGTGGTGTGTTCATCGATCGTCGGGTGGGGCATTTGGCGCGGACCATCGTCGCCGAGGTCACCGACCAGTCGGACGAGCACACTCCGTCGGTAAAGCGACTGACGCGGCGACAGGAGCATGACGTTGTCCGCTACGTCGCGCCGACAGCCCTGTCCCGGCTGCGGCTTCTGACGGGCATGGTTTACGCCAACCGCCCGTGGCGATTGGTTACCGGCATGTCCAAAGTGATGATGGCGGCATTCGCCACAGGGGCAGTCAGCCTCGCGTATCCGACGATTTGGCAGCTGTCCGCGTCTATGGGCTCGTGGCGATTGAGCACCGCAACGATCTTGGCGAGCGCGGCGATGATCGCCTGGCTCATCATCGAACACAAGCTCTGGGAGCGCCCGCATTCGGCCGACGAACGTGAACGCGCGGTGTTGTACAACGTCTCCACTGTCGTCACCCTGCTGATCGGCGTCATCGTTTTCCATGTTGGGCTGTTCATCCTGTTACTGCTCACTGCGTGGTGGACCCTCCCCCCGCAAATGGTCGCTCATAACATCGGTCACCCCGTCAACCTCTCGACCCTGTTGTTGATGGCCTGGTTGGTTGCGGCAGTCGCAACATTGGGCGGTGCCCTGGGATCCGGGATGGAAGACGACGAGGCCGTTAAAGCGGCGGCATACGGAGTCCGGCAACGCGAGCGATTCGACCAAACGAACTGAGGCTCAACCCAAGGTGAGTCGGCTTGCCGCTTAAAGTCATTGGGCCCGGCGTAGCGGTAATTCGGATTGTCGGATCGGTCAGGCTGCGATTCACTCGCGGGCCTTCCCGGCGATGTGGCAACCTCGGGGGCGTGACCGAGCAATCCGTGGAACCGTTTCGCATCGACGTCCCTGACGCCGTCCTGGAGGACCTGAGCTCGCGGCTGGCTCGCACGCGCTGGCCGGAAGCCGAATGCGTGGACGACTGGAGCCAGGGCATGCCGCTGGCCTACACCCGCGACCTGGCGGCCTATTGGGCCGACGAATACGACTGGCGGTCCCGGGAGGCCGCGCTCAATCGCTTCCACCAGTTCGTCACCGAAATCGACGGGCTGGACATCCATTTCATCCACCAGCGCTCGCCGCATGCCGACGCGTTCCCGCTGCTGATCACCCACGGCTGGCCCGGCTCGATCGTAGAGTTCCACAAGGTGATCGAGCCGCTGACCAATCCGGCGTCCGGGCGCGCCGAGGACGCCTTTCACGTGGTCTGCCCGTCGCTTCCCGGGTACGGGTTCTCCGGCAAGCCCTCCCGCACGGGCTGGGGTGTCGAGAAGATCGCCGAGGCGTGGGAGACGCTGATGCTGCGCCTGGGCTACGACCGTTACGGCGCCCAGGGCGGCGACTGGGGCGCCGCCGTGACCACCCAGATCGGCCGAAACCGCGGCCACTGCGCGGGCATCCACCTCAACATGCCGATCGGGCGACCCACCAAGGAATCGCTGGCCGACCCGACCCCGGAGGAGCAACGGGCGATGGCCGCGATGGCCGAGCACCGCAAGTGGGGCACCGGCTATTCCAAGCAGCAGTCCACCCGGCCGCAGACGCTGGGCTACGGGCTGGCCGATTCACCGGTGGGGCAGCTGGCGTGGATCGTCGAAAAGTTCTGGGCGTGGGCCGATTGCGACGGCCACCCGGAAAACGTATTCACCCGAGACGAGTTGCTCGACAACGTGATGCTCTATTGGGTGACCAACAGCGGCGCGTCCTCGGCCCGCCTGTACTGGGAGAGCTTCAGGGTGTTTGGGCAGCTGGACCGCGTCGAATTGCCCACGGGCGTGGCGGCTTTCCCGCACGAGCTGCTGAAGGCGCCCAGAAGCTGGTGCGAGCCGGTCTACAACATCACGCACTGGACGGACATGGAGCGCGGCGGGCACTTCGCCGCGTTCGAGCAACCGGAGCTGTTCGTCGACGACGTTCGCGCATTCTTCGCGACGGTGCGGTCCTAGACGATCCGCCAACCGCGTCGGGCGCGAAATCGCATGTCCCACAAGTAGATCTGGTACCCGAGCAGCCAGATTCCGTGCGGTAGGAAGAGGTCGGCCACCCGCAGCGCGGACAGCAGCCACCCGAACCGGCGCTGCTGGCCCGGCGACCAGTCCAGGCCCATCAACGCCCGAAACTCCGGGGCCAAGAACCCCGTCGTCGCAAACAGGTTGAACCGACCGGCCAGTACGCGCAGCGGCCACGGCAGGAAGACCAGCGAGGCGACGCCGTGCAGATGCTCGCGCACGGGAGGGTCGATGCGCAGCTCGTCGAGCGAGCGCTTCCAGTACGCGTCGAACGCCGCCCGGTCCACCGGCCACATGCCCTCAGGCACCTGCAGCGTGGTGCCGAGCCGGGCGGCGTCGAGATATACGGCGTCGGCCGCGGCGTCATCGAGCGGGCCGTGCAGGAATTCATGCTGGTCGACGAAATAGCGGTAGAGGCACGCGGCCACCCACAGCTGCAACTTCGGGTCGAACGCGTTGTAGGGCACCGGGCTTGCCGACGTCGAGCGGACCTGCCGGTGCACGGTGTCCACGGCGCCGCGGATCAGCGCGCGGTCGGACTCCGTCCCGATGGTGGCGACCGCCAGGTAGGTGCCGGTGGTGCGGGCCCGTTTGAACGGATGCTTGTAGACGTTGCCGCTGTCCACCGGGCTCTCCAGCACGCCGTACCCGACGCCGGGCAACGACAACTGCATGATCACGTTGGCGGCGGGCAACAACACGGCCGCGGGGTTCAGCAGGTCGGCGACCCGGGCCGCGGGCCGCTTCGTCGCGGACGACGCCATGTCTTCGAGTGAACCATGTGCCGCGGGTTACAACCGCCCGAAAACGGGCACGCCTAGCGGAATGAGCACCCAATTCGGCGTCTCGGCCACCGGGCCGGCGCGGCACCGGGCGGCCGTTGCGACCGGCACGCTCGAACCATCCCTGCTGATCTGGTGGGTAATCGGCCTGCTGATCGCCGTGGTGATCTTCGCGGGCATCCTCGCCATGGCCTAGAGCGTTGGTTGCGCCCGCGTGGGCGGCCCGACCGCGTGTGAGACGCTGCCGAGGTGGTTGCGACGCGGCTTGCCGGCGTGCTGGTGGGTTACCTCGCCGACGTGGCGCTGGGCGACCCGGCACGCGGGCATCCGGTCGCGGCGTTCGGCCGGGCCGCGGCCGCCGTCGAGCGCATGACCTACCGCGATACCCGGGCCGCCGGGGCGCTGCACGTCGGCGTGCTGGTCGGGGGCGTGGCCCTGCTCGGGGCAGCGCTGCAACGAGCCGCCGACCGCCGCGGCCGGCCCTGGTCGATCGCGGCCGTCGCGGCGGCCACCTGGGTGTCGGTGGGCGGAACCTCGTTGGCGCGCACCGGCCTGGCGATGTCGGAGCTGCTGGAACGCGGCGACATCGAGGCCGCGCGCCGGCTGCTGCCGTCGCTGTGCGGGCGGGACCCGGCCTGGCTGGACGGCGCCGGGCTGACGCGGGCGTCGCTGGAATCGATCGCGGAGAACACGTCCGACGCCCAGGTGGCGCCGCTGCTGTGCGCCACCGCGGGCGGGGTGCCCGCGGTGCTGGCGTACCGCGGCGTCAACACGCTCGACTCGATGATCGGCTACCGCTCGGGGCGCTACGCCCGATTCGGCTGGGCCGCAGCGAAATTGGACGATGCCGCCAACTACGTGGGCGCGCGGGCGACCGCGGCCCTGGTGGTGATGTGCGCGCCGTTCGTGAGCGGGTCGCCCTCGGGCGCGGTGCGGGCCTGGCGCCGCGATGCCGCCCGCCACCCCAGCCCCAACGCCGGCGTCGTCGAGGCGGCCTTCGCCGGGGCGCTCGGCGTGCGGCTGGGCGGGCCCACGCAGTACCACCACGAGCTGCAGATCCGCCCCACGCTGGGCGACGGCCACGAGCCGACGGTGGCCGACCTGCGCCGGGCGGTGGCGCTGTCGCGCACGGTGCAGGCGGGCGCCGCGCTGTTCGTCGGGCTGTGCGGGGCATCGAGAGCGCTTGCGAGGCGCCGAGTGTGCGACGGCGGCATCGGAAGTGCATCCAGGGCGGAATAATCGCGAGTTCCTAGCCCTCAGCGCACACTGAAGGCCCTCAGCGCACGATGGAGCTCGCTAGCGCCGGCGGCCGTAGCGATCGGCGAGTTTCGCCTCCACCGTCTTCGGCGCCGCTGACGTAACCGCCTCGGGTCGCTGCTGCTTTTCTCGGCGGCGGACGCGGATCTCGGAATACACGAAGTAGCCCAATCCGAGCGGGGCCACGATGCCGAACGAAATCCACTGGATGCCGTAGGACAGGAACGGGCCCGCGTCCAGATGCGGCACGTCGATCACGCCGAGCCCGCCGGGCTGGTTTTCGGTCAGCTGAAGGTAGGACCCGGCCAGCGGCACCTTGGTCAGTGCCGCGACCTGCCCGGTGTTGATCGAATACACCTGCGGCACACCGTCTTGCGAGAAGGGATCCTTCCCGGCGGCGACGGGCTCGGAATCGCGCAGCCTGGCGGTGATGGTGACCGGATCCTGCGGCGGCGGTGGGATGGGCGGGACCTCGGCCCCCTGCTCGGGCCGCACGTAACCGCGGTCGACGAGGACGGTGGGTCCGTCGTCGACGACGAACGGGGCCAGCACCTCGAATGCCGGCTTGCCCTCGATCACCCGCAGCCGGGCCAGCACCTGGACGCCGGGCAGGTAGCGCCCGGTGGCCGTTACCCGGCGCCACTGCGCGTCCGGGGCAGACGAATCCTGTTGTGGTAGAAGCGTTTTGATGGGAACGGGCGCGGTGTTGAGGGAATGCTCGATCTGACGGTTCTCCCGCGACGTCCGGTTGTGCTTACCCAGCTGCCACGGCGCCAGCACCGTGAAGCACAGGTAGGTGAAGGCGATGACCACCAGCGCCAGGGCTATCCAGCCGGGCCGCAGCAGGAACGCCAGCCGACGCATGTCAGCCGGATCCGTTCCGGCCGAGTCGATCGTCGACCCACGCGTGCAGGCCGGGCAGCGACGCCTCGATGACGGTGAAGACGTCCTCGAAATCTTGGGCGTCGCCGTAGTACGGGTCGTCGACGTCGAGGGCGTGCGCGCCCGACCGCGGGTCGAAGGAGCGCAGCATCCGCACCCGCTCCTCGTCGACGCCCAACTCGCGCAGCATCCGAAGGTGGTTGCGGCCCAAGGCCACCACCAGGTCGGCGCGCAGATGGTCGGCGTCGACCTGCGCGGCGCGATGGTCGGTGGAGTAGCCGTGGGCGCGCAGCACGTCGGTCGCCCGGCGGTCGGCGCATTCGCCGACGTGCCAGTTGCCGGTGCCCGCGCTGGTCACCCGGACCGCGTCGGCGAGGCCGCGGCGCCGCAGCTGGTCGGCGAACATCTTCTCGGCCATCACCGACCGGCAGATGTTTCCGGTGCAGACGAACGTGACGTGCAGCGGCTCGCGCTCAGACACCCAGCACCGCCCGCAGCTCGTCGATGGTGGCGGCGTGCGTCACCGCCGTGGCGCCGGCGACCGCCGCGCCGTCGGGGAAGTCGGCTTGGCCGTAACCCCAGCCGACCACCACCGTGTCGATGCCGTGCGCGGCCGCGCCGTGCACGTCGTGGCTGCGGTCGCCGACCATCAGCACCCTTTCCGGCAGAGGCTGCAGCTGTTCGAGTGCGTGCGTGAGCACGTCGACCTTGGTCTTGCGCGAGCCGTCGGGGCTGGCCCCGGCGATCACCTCGAAATGCCGATCGAGCCCGAAGTGGGCGAGGATGCGCCGCGCCGTCGGTTCCAGCTTCGAGGTGGCCACGGCGAGCCGGACGCCGGCGGCGCTCAGGTCGGCCAGCAGCGGCTCGATGCCGTCGAACAGGGTGTTCATCGCCCAGCCGCGGCTGCCGTATTCGGCGCGGAACGCCGCGATCGCCGGCTCGGCCCCCTCGCCCAGCATGGCGCGGAAGGTGTCGTCCATCGGCGGGCCCACAATCTGGGCCACCAGGTCGCCGTCGGGCACCGCGACGCCGACGTGCTCGAGCGCGTGCAGGAAGCTGGCCACGATGCCCTCGGCGGAATCGGTGAGCGTGCCGTCGAGGTCGAAGATCACCAGTTGCGCCGCAGCCGGCGACGTTGCTTGGTAGCGGGAAGCCGGGCGATCCGCCGACGCTGTGCCTGTCACCTCACCATTGTCCTCGATGGTCCTCGGCGGGTGTGACGGTGTCGGTGCCACGGGGTCGGGCGGCCCACTAGTGTTTCTCGGGTGGCGAGTCTGAACATGAGCCCGCCTGCGGCGCGCTATCACGGTGACCAGGCGGTCGCACCGGGGATGCTGGATTTCGCCGTCAACGTCCGACACACCCACCCGCCCGAGTGGCTGGTGCGCCGGCTGGCCGCGCGACTGCCCGATCTGGCTTCCTACCCGAGCGCGCGGGACGTGCGTTCGGCGCAGCACGCGATCGCCGAGCGGCACGGCCGGGCCCGCGACGAGGTGCTGCCGCTGGCGGGGGCGGCCGAGGGGTTCGCCTTGCTGAGCAACCTGCGCCCGACGCGGGCGGCGATCGTCGCGCCGTCGTTCACCGAGCCGGCCGACGCGCTCACCGCCGCCGGGGTGCCCGTGCACCACGTCGTGCTCGAGCCGCCCTTCGCCCTGGACGGGGTGAGCATTCCCGACGACGCCGACCTGGTCGTCGTGGGCAATCCCACCAACCCCACCTCGGTGGTGCACACCCGCGAGCAGCTGTTCGCGCTGCGCCGGCCCGGCCGCATCCTGGTGGTCGACGAGGCGTTCGCCGATTCGATCCCCGGCGAGCCCGAGTCGCTGGCCGCTGAGTCGCTGCCCGACGTGCTGGTGCTGCGCAGCCTGACCAAGACGTGGGCGCTGGCGGGGCTGCGGGTGGGCTACGCCCTTGGGTCACCGGAGGTGTTGGCCCGGTTGACCGCTCGGCGCGCGCACTGGCCGGTGGGCACGCTGCAGCTTTCGGCCATCGCGGCGTGTTGCGGCCGGCAGTCCGTCGCCGAGGCGGCGGCCGGTGCCGCGCGGCTGGCGGAGGTGCGCGCCGAGATGGTCGCCGGCCTGACGTCGGTGGGCGCCGAGGTGGTCGCCGGCCGGGCCCCGTTCGTGCTGTTCCGCTTGCCGGGGGCCGATAAGGTCCGAAAGAGCCTGCAGGACAAGGGGATCGCCATTCGCCGCTGCGATACGTTCGTCGGCCTCGACGAGCGCTACCTGCGGGCCGCGGTGCGCAGGGAGTGGCCGCTGCTGGTTCGGGCGATCTCGGAGGTGCGGCGATGAGCGTGCGGCTGGCCGACATCATCGACGCGCTGGACGAGGCCTACCCACCGCGGCTCGCCGAGCCGTGGGACTCGGTGGGACTGGTGTGCGGCGACCCCGACGATGCCACCGAGTCGGTGACCGTTGCGGTCGACGCGACGCCCGCGGTCGTCGACGAAGTTCCCGAGGGCGGCCTGCTGCTGGCCCATCACCCGTTGCTGCTGCGCGGAGTGGACACGGTGGCGGCGAGCACGCCCAAGGGCGCGCTGGTGCACCGCCTGATCCGAACGGGCCGTTCGCTGTTCACCGCGCACACCAACGCCGACTCGGCTTCGCCCGGCGTGTCCGACGCGCTGGCCCACGCCCTCGGCCTCACCGTCGAAGCGGCCCTCGAGCCGCGAACCGCCGCGCCAGACCTGGACAAGTGGGTCGTCTACGTGCCTCGCGAAAACTCCGAAGCCGTGCAGGCGGCCATGTTCGAGGCCGGCGCCGGGCACATCGGCGACTACTCGCAGTGCAGCTGGAGCATCACCGGCATCGGTCAGTTCCTGCCGCACGAGGGCGCGTCCCCCGCGATCGGCAGCGTCGGGACCGTCGAGCGAGTGACCGAGGACCGGTTCGAGGTCGTCGCGCCGGCGCGGATCCGGGCGGCCGTGCTGACCGCGATGCGCGCCGCCCACCCCTACGAGGAGCCCGCGTTCGACGTGTTCGCGTTGCTGCCCCTGCCCGGCGACGCCGGGCTGGGCCGCATCGGCACCCTGGCGCGCCCGGAACCGCTGCGCGACTTCGTGTCCCGCGTGGACGCCGCGCTGCCGCCAACGGTGTGGGGCGTCCGCGCGGCCGGCGACCCCGACGCGCCGGTGTCGCGGGTCGCGGTCTGCGGCGGGGCCGGGGACTCGCTGCTGGCGACCGCGGCCGGCGCGGGCGTGCAGGCCTACGTTACGGCCGACCTGCGGCACCATCCGGCCGACGAGCATCGCCGGTCCTCTAGTGTCGCGCTGGTGGACGTGGCGCACTGGGCGAGCGAATTTCCCTGGTGCGAGCAGGCCGCCGAACTGCTGCGGTCCCGTTTCGGTGCGGCGCTGACGGTGCGGGTGTGCGGCATCCGCACCGACCCGTGGAACATGGGGCAGATGGAAGGTGACCAGCGATGAAGGCTGAAGTCGCTCAGCAGCGTTCGCTCCTCGAGCTGTCGAAGCTGGATGCGGAGCTGTCCCGCATCACGCACCGGGCCGGCCATCTGGCGGAGCAGCAGGCCTGCGAGCGGCTGCAGGAGGAACTCACCGCCGCCGGCGACCGCGTGGGTGCCATCCGAATCGCGTTGGAGGACATCGACACTCAGGTGTCGCGGTTCGAGTCCGAGATCGAGGCGGTGCGCCAGCGCGAAGACCGCGACCGATCCTTGCTGCAGTCCGGGGCGGCCGACGCCAAGCAGTTGTCGGACCTCCAGCACGAGCTGGAGACCCTGACGCGCCGCCAGGCCAGCCTGGAAGATTCGCTGCTGGACGTGCTGGAGCGGCGCGAGGAGCTGCAGACCCAACTGGACGACGCACAGGGCAGGGTCGAGGCGCTGGAGGCCGAATTGGCCGGCGCCCGGCAGGCTCTCGACGCCGCGCTCGCCGAAATCAGCGAGGCACGCCGGGCGCATTCGTCACGCCGCGAGACCCTGAGCGCCGCGCTGGATCCCGCCCTGTCGGCGCTCTACGAACGCCAGCGAGCCGGGGGAGGTCCGGGCGCCGGGCCGCTGCTGGGGCGCCGCTGCGGTGCCTGCCGCCTGGAGATCGACCGCGGCGAGATGTCCCGCATCTCCGCGGCCGCCGAGGACGACGTGGTGCGCTGCCCGGAGTGCGGCGCGATCCTGTTGCGGGTCAACGGGAGCGACCAGTGAAGGTCGTGATCGAGGCCGACGGCGGGTCGCGCGGAAACCCCGGCCCCGCCGGGTACGGCGCCGTGGTGTGGACCGAGGACCGCTCGACGGCGCTGGCGGAGAACAAGCGGGCGATCGGCCGGGCCACCAACAACGTGGCCGAATATCGGGGACTGCTGGCCGGTTTGGACGACGCCCTGCAACTCGGCGCCACCGAAGCCGCGGTCTACCTGGATTCCAAGCTGTTGGTGGAGCAGATGTCGGGACGGTGGAAGGTCAAGCACCCCGACCTGATCGAACTGCACGGCAAGGCGAAAGCGCTGGCGTCGCGGTTCGACCGGATCAGCTACACGTGGATTCCGCGCGAGCGCAACTCCTACGCCGACCGGTTGGCGAACGAGGCGATGGACGCGGCCGCCGAAAGCGACCTGGCCAACGAACCCGACGAGCGCGCGGCCGAATCCGCGAAACCCGCTGCGGCGCAATCCCCACAGGCGCCCGGCTGGACCGGCGCCAGCGGCACGCCGACCAGGCTGCTGTTGCTGCGGCACGGACAGACCGAGCTGTCGGCCCAGCGCCGCTACTCGGGCCGCGGCAACCCGGCCCTGACCGAAGTGGGCCGGAGTCAGGCCGACGCCGCGGCGCGTTATCTCGCGCAGCGCGGCGGGATTTCGGCGGTGTTCTCCTCGCCGCTGCAGCGGGCCTACGACACGGCGGCCCGGGCCGCCAAGGCGCTCGGCCTGGACGTGACCGTCGACGACGACTTGATCGAAACCGATTTCGGCGCCTGGGAGGGCCTGACCTTCGTGGAGGCCGCCGAGCGCGACCCGGAGCTGCACGGCCGCTGGCTGCGTGACACCGGCACCACCCCACCGGGCGGCGAGAGCTTTGATGCCGTGCTCGATCGGGTCGTCCGGGCCCGGGAACGGATCATCGCCGCGCATCAGGGCAGCACGGTGCTGGTGGTCTCGCACGTGACGCCGATCAAAATGCTGCTGCGGCTCGCGCTGGAGGCCGGTCCCGGCATCCTGTACCGGTTGCACCTGGACCTGGCGTCCCTGAGCATCGCCGAGTTCTATTCCGACGGTGCGTCTTCCGTGCGCCTGGTGAACCAGACCGGATACCTCTAGGCCGGAAGGAGACGTCGATGGAGCCGTCTGATCCGACCCGTGAAGCCATTCCCGCGGACGTCCGGGAGAGGGTGATGCCGGCGGTACTCGACGAATTGTCCCGCTGGGGTGTCGAGCGGTTCAGCATCGAAGCCCTCGCCGAACGGCATCGCCTCGACGCGGCGATGGTGTACCGGTACTGGGGGGACCGGCGCCGGCTCATCGTCGACGCGGTGCTGTCCGACATCGACAGGGTGAACACGGGAACCGACACCGGGTCGTTGCGTGGCGACCTACAGGCGTTGGCCCGCAACGTGACCAATCGGATCAACACCGAGGTGGGTCGGACGCTGCTGCGCTCGCTGGTGATGGACCGCCGCAGCGGACACGACGAAGCCACCCGGTTGCGGTTCTGGTGGGCGCATTTCACCGCCGTGCGCGCGGTCGTGGACCGGGCCAGGGAGCGGGGCGAATTGCGCGAGGGCGTCAACACCCTGGCCGCGGTTCAGATCGTGCTGTCGCCGCTCAACATTCGCGTCCTGTACTCCGACGTCCCCGTCGATGACGAATACTGCGAGGCCATCGCCGACATGGCGTATCACGCCCTCGCCCGCAAGTGAGGGCGCGCGTAGCATCCCGGTATGAGAAGGACATTCGTCGCCACCCTCGCCTTCGGGTTGATCCTCGCGTTGTTCGGTTCGATCTGGGCGCTCCAGGGATTCGGGGTGCTCGGTGGTAGCCCGATGAGCAACACCACCACCTGGTCGGTCATCGGCCCCATCACGGCGGTGATCGGCGTCGTGATCGCGGTGGTCAGCTGGCGGAAGCTCTCGTCGAGATAACGCGTCATGCCCCCGCGACGGTGAAGTCCACCGTGTGCCAGCCGGTGGCGCCGTCCGGGACCGGAGGGACGCGATCCGCGGTCTGGGTGGCCCCGGTGTTGTCGGTGGCGCGCACCGTGATGGTGTGCCTCCCAGGGCTTTTCGCCTCCCAGGGAAACGTCCACAGCCGCCATGTCTCGTTGGAGTAGCTCGCGCCCTGCTCGGCGGGCTGCCACCCGCCGCCGTCGATGCGGACCTCCACGGACCGCACGCCGCGATTCTGCGCCCATGCGACGCCGCCAAACACGACCGGGCCCATCGGCACCCGCTGGCCACCTCTCGGCACGTCGATCCTCGACTGGGTCTTGACGGGTGCACGTGGCGCCCAGCCCTGCCGCGTCCAGTACGCCTCCGCCCTGTCGAAGCGGGTCAGCTCCAGGTCGACGACCCACTTGGTGGCCGACACGTACCCGTAGAGTCCCTGCACGACCAGCCGCGCCGGATAGCCGTGCTCGATCGGCAGGGGCTGGCCATTGAGGGTGACCGCCAGCAACGCGTCACGGCCGTCGGTGAGCGCATCCACCGGTGTGCCTGCGGTGAATCCGTCGATCGATGTCGAGAGCACCATGTCGGCGTCCGGATGCACCCCGGCCGCCGCCAGCAGGTCGGCAACCCGGTAACCCGTCCAGACGCCCGTCGAGATGAGTTTGCCCCCAACGGGATTCGATACGCAGGTCAGCGTCGCCACCTTTTCGACCACGTCGAAGCCGGCGAGGTCGGCGAAGCCGTACGTAACTTCGCGGTTCACCATGCCGTGGATGCGCAGCCGCCAGTCGCCGTGGCTGAGTTGGGGAACCGCGAGCGCGGTGTCCACCCGGTAGAAGTCGGCGCTGGGAGTGATGAAGCTGGGCAGCTCAACACCTTTCGGCTGCACGTCGGCGGGTATGGGTGGCGCCGCCGCGTGCGGACGGGGAAGCGCGAAGCTGTTGCGGTCCGCGGCCACCGAATGCACCAACCGCGTGATCACCGCACCGGCCACGCCGCTCACCACCCCGAACCCCAGCACCGAAAGCACGAGCAGCCTGCGCCTGCCGGCGTCCGGCTCGCCGGCATCGGAATCTTCGGGGCCGGAACCGAACCGGCGGGTGAGCAAGCGAAGGGCCGCCACGCCGCAGACCGCGCCGGCGACGGTGGGGATCGTGTCGAGCGCGCTCGCGCCCGGCCGCGACAGCACCGCGGCGCATCCGAGCGCGCCCGCCGCCGCGATCACGGCGCTGCCGAACGGCCGGCGCGGGGTCTCCAGCGTTCCGGCGATCGCGGCGATCGCCGCGATCACCACGAGCACGGCGACGGCCAGGAAGAGCTTGTCCAGGGTGCCCAGGGTTTGAATCGCCCACTCTTTGACCGGCCCCGGTGTCAGGTCGACGACGGCCGAGCCGATCGCGGCCCGGGCGTCGGCCCGCGCCCCGAACGGGATGCCCACCAGCTGGGCCACCCCCAGCGCGACGGACGCCGCCGCGACCCCGGCGATCATCCGCCCGTTCGATGTCGGCGGCGTGGTTGTCATGCCCATATCCTCGCGTAGCGGCCCGGATCCCGGCCCGCGTCAGCGAACCAGGGTGATGGCGCCCTCGGGGCAATTCTGCTCGGCGGTGACGGCCTGCGCCTCGAGGTCACCGGAGACGTCGGGGACGAGCACGACCGAGTGGCCCACCTCGTCGGCGTCGAACACATCCGGGGCCAGCGTGTAGCAGCGCCCGTGGCCGGTGCACCGGTCGGCGTCGATGAGAATGCGGGTCATCAGCGGTGCTCCTCCTGCACTCAGCCCACCAGCATGGCCAGGGCGCTGTCGTAGTTGGGCTCGTCGTCGAGTTCTGGCACCAATTCGGTGTACGCGACGTTGCCGTCGGCGTCGATCACCACGACGGCGCGGGCAAGAAGCCCCGCCATCGGGCCGTCGGTGATCGTGACGCCGTAGTCCTCGCCGAAGCTGTCCCGGAAGGCCGAGGCCGTCCTGACGTTGTCGATGCCCTCGGCGCTGCAGAATCGTTGAAACGCGAACGGCAGGTCCTTTGACACGCACACCACGGACACGCCGGTTCCCGCGGCGCGCTCGTTGAAGGTCCGCACGGTCGTCGCGCAAACCGCGATATCGACGGACGGAAAAATGTTCAGCACCAAGGGCTTGCCGAGAAACTGCTCGGCACTGATCACCCACAAGTCGGAGCCGATCAAGTTGAAGGCCGGGGCTTTGGATCCGATGGCAGGCAGCTCGCCGACGGTGTTTATCGGGTTTCCATTCAAGGTTATCTGTGCCATGCGCATAGTGTGCCAGGCCCGCCCGAGTCAGGTCCCGATGTCGCCGAATTAACCGGCACCGGGGGCCGAAAAAGGAAGCAGGCAAAATTCGAGTCCAGGGCGGCCTAATTGGGCGATAATCGCCGCATGCGCGATGCAATCAAACGCCGCTGGCGACGAGCGACTCAGCTCACGTATCTCAGCCCGTTCGAACGCACACTCAACCGATCGCTCTGGGCGCTGGCATGCATCGCCCTGGCCTATTGCCTTGCCCAGCACGTTCTCCTGGCCAACACTCCGGAAATCTTCCCGGGTGGTGAGCGACTCGGCGCCGTCGGTTTCCACCTCGCCAACGGCTACGTGGAGGCATTCATCTTCTACCTGCTGGTAGTCCGGCTGCCGCTGCGGCGCGATCGCCAAAACATCTACAAGAACCTGGAGCCGCTGATCGCTCGCGTCGTTGGCGAGGCGACCAATCTCATGGGCACCTTGCACCAAGCGGCCGGCTTCGACAGTCATCGAGAGAATTCGTTGGCGAACGTTCAGGAGACGTGCAGCAAGATCGGACCGCAAACGCCCACCAACATGCTGATTGCGTCGGCCAGCCCCGCGGCGCACACCCCGGTGTTGGATGCGATTCACTTTCACATGGACCGCGCCCGCCAAGTGAATCGGGAGATTCTCGATCTGTCGTCGTTCGTCGCCTCGGAAGTGATCTGCCTGGTGAACGACATCGAAAGCCAGGGCTATTTCCGGGCGTTCGAGTTCGTCTACCCATTGTTCAAGGCCGACCAGCTCGGCAAGTCCGACCTGTCGATTCTCAGCCGACACATTTTCGACTATTTGTTGATTGTCGACCGGCTCGACGCTTACCGCCGCGACTTCCTGCCGGAGCCGGAGCCGCGACCCGAGTACCTCATTTCGGGCTCGATGCGCGATAGCGACGAAGTTCCGCTGCGACACTTCTCGGCTTCCGGGCGGGGAAACGGAATGCCCACGATGCCGGGTCAGGAGCGCCGAGCCTCGCGGGCCGTCAAGGTCTGAGCCGCACGACCTAAGGCACCGGGAAGATCAGCGGCAGCGACTCCACCGAACGCAGCGCGGCGGTGTAGCTCAGCTGGGTGCCCGGTTTGATCTCGTAATCCGGTATGCGCCGGTGAAATTCGCGCAACGCCACCCGCAGTTCCATGCGGGCCAGATGCGAGCCGAGGCATCGGTGGGGACCGCCGCCGAACGCGCGGTGCCGGTTCGGGTTGCGGGTGAAGTCCACCAGCTCCGGATCGGGGAACTCGGCCGGGTCGGTGTTGGCCGCGCCCAGCAACGGGCTGACGCGTTCGCCCTTGCTGATGGGGCAGCCGCCCACCTCGACGTCCTGGATGGCCACCCGCGCCACGCCGGGAACCGGTGTCTCCCAACGCAACAACTCCTCGATGGCGCTGGGCAGCACGTCGGGTTGCTCGACGAGCTGGTGACGGTGCTCGGGATGGCGCGCCAGGTACACGAAGAAACAGTCGAGCGAGTCGGTCACCGTGTCCAGGCCGGCGATCAGGAACAGGAAGCAGATGTCGAGCAACTCCTCCCGCGACAGCGGTTGCCCGGCGATGTCGGCGGCGATCATGGCCGACAGCACGTCGTCGCGGGGGCTGGCGATGTGGTCGTCTATCGCGCGGTCGAAGTAGTCGTAGATCTGTTGCGCCACCCCGGCGGAGCTCTCGTGGCGGCGGTCGAAGCCCGAATCGCCCTCCGGGCGGATGACGCCGTCCTTCCATTCCAGGAACTTGTCGAGATCTTCCAGCGGCAACCCGAGCAGCTGCAGGAAGACGGTGCACGGCAGCGGCACCGCGAACTCGGCGTGGAAGTCGCATTCGCCCCGGTCGGCGAAGCGGTCGATCATCTCGTTCACCAACTCGGTGACGCGCGGCTCGCGCCGCGCCATCTCCCGCGGCGTGAACAGCGGGTCGAGGATGCGGCGGTATTTGGCGTGCTCCGGCGGGTCGATCTGTAGCGGGATCAGCGGCCGCACGTTGCCGAGATCGACGGCGTCCATGTTCGACGAGAACAGCTCGGTGTGCTTGAGCGCCATCTCGATGTCGGCCAGGCGGCTCAGCACGACCGCCTGCGGCGACCGGAACACCGGGCTCGATTCGCGCAACGCCTTGTACATCGGCTGTGGCTCCGCGAGACCCGTGACCGTTTGGTCGACGAACCCTTCGGTTTCTGTCATCTGGTCAGACTGGCACCAACGTGCGCGTTGGGCAATGGCCTAGCCTCAGGCCGCGTCGTGGAAGATCAGGCCCATCGCGTAGCGCTCGCCCGAGCGCACGACCGACACCCCGTGACGCACCGGCGCCGCGGACCAACCGCGGCGCGAGGCCACCGGCCGCTCCCGCGTGGTGAACACGAAGCCGTGCCCCTGGGGCAATTGCGTTGCCATGCCGCGGGATTGCGCGCGCAGCCGCTGTTCGACGAGCAGGAATTCGCCGCCGGTGTAGTCGGTTTCGGGCTCGCTCAGGTTGATCACCACCTGTAGCGGAAACACCAAGTCGCCGTACAGGTCTCGATGCAGGGCGTTCCAGTCGCCCGGGCCGTACCTGAGCATGAGTGCGGTGGACCTGCGCTGGCCGGCCGCGTGGCAGGTCGCCAGCCAATCGTCGAGGCTATCCGGCCAGGGTGGGTCGCGGCGCAGCTTGCCCCACCAGTCGCGGGCAATCGGCAACAGCCGGGGATACAGCGCCTGCTTGAGTTCCTCGATCGGGTCGGGGTAGGGGGCGTGGAAGTAGCGATACTGCCCCGCGCCGTACCGCTTGGGCGCCATGTCGACGGTCGAGCGGAACAGGCTGTCGTCGCTATATAGGCCGCGCAGCCGGGCCGCCTCACTGTTGGTGATCAGCCGCGGCAGCAGAGCCCCGCCGTATTCGTCGAGCGCGCCGGTGACGGTGTCCCAGTCGGCGGAGTCGACGCGCTTTTGCCATCGGTCCATCAGGTTCACGATAGGGCCGCGCCGAGCCGCCGGCCGATAGTTGCTGGCCCCGGCCTCGCGCAAGTAGTAGCGTGAATCCTCGCGGACGAGTTGGCCGGGCGGCCGCGGACCGCCGCAAGGCGGTTCGAGGAAAGTCCGGACTTCACAGAGCAGGGTGATTGCTAACGGCAATCCGAGGTGACTCGCGGGACAGTGCCACAGAAAACAGACCGCCACCCTCGCGGTGGTAAGGGTGAAACGGTGCGGTAAGAGCGCACCAGCACCCCGGGTGACCGGGGTGGCTAGGCAAACCCCACCCGAAGCAAGGCCAAGAAGGCCGCACCGAAAGGTGTGGCCGCGCAGGCGCTCGAGGGTTGCTCGCCCGAGCCTGCGGGTAGGCCGCTTGAGGCACCCGGCGACGGTGTGTCCAGATGGATGGTCGCCACCCCGCCGCCGTTGCTCATGCCGCGGCAGCGGGGAACAGAATCCGGCTTACAGGCCGACTCGTCCGCCCCGCTCAGCGCCGGGCCTTGCGCACCGCCTTGGCGAGTTTGCGCAACGCGTCGTCGAGCTGCTGAGCGCACCGCTCGGCCAGGTCGGCCTCCTGTTGGTACAGCAGGCCGTAGGTGAAGGTGTCCTCGCCGTCGGCGTGCGCGGCCTCGGACTCGTGGCGCAGGTGCTCGCGGCTGACCACGCTGTCCTGGTGGTCACCGAGCAGCGACTGGACGGCCTTCGACTGCTCGGCGACCCTGTCGGCGCCGGTGGCCGCCGCGGTGTAGCGAAGCCGCTTGGCCCGCTTGCGGATTCGGTGGAGCGCCTCGTCGCGGTGGTGTTGGTCGTCCGGCTGCTCCGGGTCCACCTCGGCGACCGCCCTGGCGGCCTTGGCCGCCTTGCGGACCTTCTTGTAGGCGGCGTCGATGGTGACCGGCGCGTGTTCCTCGCCCGAGGCGGCGCCGGGGGGTTGCGCGGCGATCGCCTCGAGGGCGTCGAGCAGCCGGAAGTAGCGCTGCGTTCGCATCGCCATCAGCGACCGGCGCAGCCCGGTCTGATACCGGCGCTGCGCGCCCCCGACCAGCCGCTCGCGCACCGGTCCGCGCACCAAATCCGGTGCCAGCCCGTCCAATTCACGCTCGTAACGCTCCGCAAGCACCTCGGCGTCGCGGGCGATGCCGAGGATGCCGGCCAGTTCGCGGAGTTCGTCGAGGACCCAGGTGTCGGGCAGTCCGAACGTTTCCTCGTAGTCGCGTAGCAGGCTGCGCAGCTTGCGAGTGGTGACCCGCATCTGGTGAATGGAATCGAACGCGTCGGCTCGCACGGCGCGATCCCACACCAACAGTTCGCGGATCTGCTCGGCCACCGCGCGCTGCAGCGGGTGCTCGGCGGTCTGATCGCCGTTGGGCCGTGGCGGGGTGCCGAGCACCCGCGCGAGCTTGGAGGCGTGACCGGCGGGTGCGGCGCCGGCGTCGAGCAGCCGGTTACCCAGGCGGTTCAACAGGTCGGTGTCGGGGGCGCCGTTGGACGCCCCGCTTGACTCGATGAGCTCCAATTCCCATTCGCGCCACTCCTGCTGGGTGGGCTCCAGGTCGGCGTCATCGGAGGTCTGGGCCGACCACGCGGTGACGTGGTCGTTGCAGAACTCCGCCAGCGGGGTGCCGTCCGCGGCGTACAACACCTGGCTTTCGCGTCGTGTGGTGATGCGCGCGACCGGCTCCAGCGGGCGGTCGCGGACGATCGCCAGCACGACGTCCACCAGTTCTTCCGGCACGGTGTCGGGGTTGTCCGGGCCGGAGGCGTCCAGCGGTGCCCGCACTTCGGTGCGGACCTCGGGTCCGGCGGGCAGCTTCAGGTGCCACCCCGCGTCGGCACCACCGGTGCGGCGGCGCAGGGTGATCTTGTTGCGGGCCAGGTCCTGTGCCGGGGTGTCGAAGTACGTCGCGTCCAACGTCTGAGTCGGCGACTTGTCGACATGCGCCACCGCTGCGATGCCTTCGAACGAAGGCGACACGGTGGACTCGCCGACGTCGAACTTGCGCTCCACCTCTAAATGGCGCGAGGTTTGCGGCGCTTTAGCAGGCATTTTCGGCTCCGTTGCGGGCGCGTCGCCGCGGCCTTGAACGTCGGGAACGGTGGTGATGGGCTCCCATAGCCTGCCACATCCCGGTTACCGCACTCCGACCTGGAGGGCATTCGCCAGCCGTTGATCGATTTCGGAGAATCGGTGCCAGTAGCTCAGCCGGGGGGCGGCGCGTCGTGCAGATGCATTGCCAGCCCGCTCAGCTCGCGAATCGTCTGAGTCTCGGGCTCGCGGAACGGCCGCCCGTCGGGGGCGAGCAGGTCGTGGAACCACTCGTCGGGCAAGGCGGGATATGGGTGCTCCCATGAGTCCCACGGGAAGAAGGTCTGGGTTTTCCCGGCGACCAGCCCCCAGTTGAACGCACCGACGTTGTAGCGCTTCGCGATGGGCAGCACGCCCTGGACGGTGCTGCCCAACGGACGGGCCATGTATTCGGTGCACAGGATGGGGCGCCCGAGGGGTGCGAGCTCGGCGATGCGCCCCTCGAACTCCGGCGGCGCGGCGTAGGAGTGGAACGTGATCACGTCGGAGTTGTCCAGCTGGATGCCGCTGATCGCGCTGCGACGACCGGGGTCGGCCCACTCGCCGTCCCAGACCGCGCTCGTCAACGGCTGGGACGGATCGACCGTGCGGGCCCAGCCGAACACCTGGGGAAGCAGGTCGACGACCAGGTCGAGCTTGTCGCCCCGCTCGACGGAGCGGTAGTACTTCGACGGATTGTCCGGCTCGTTCCACAGGTCCCAGCCCAAAACGCGGTCGTCGGTGCGGAATTGGGTCAGCACCCCGGTGACGTAGGCCCGCAGCGTGTTCAGGTAGCCGCGGTCGTCGAGGCGCTGCGCGCCCGGGCTCTGGACCCAACCGGAGTTGTGCACGCCCGGGGTGGGGGCGCGCTGCGGGCCGGCCTCGGGACTGGGATCCCAGCAGGAGTCGAACAACACGAACAGCGGCTTGATGTCGTGGCGCGCCGCGATGTCGACGAACTGGGCGAGGCGGACCTGAAACCCCCGTTGGTCCTGCGCCCACAACAGGTCGTGCAGGAAGACCCGCACCGCGTTGAGCCCGTTGGCGCGCGCCCAGCCCAGTTCGGTGTCGATGCGTCGCGGGTCGAAAGTGTCGGGCTGAAACATCTCCAGCTGGTTGATCGCGTTCGACGTGATGTAGTTCGCCCCGACCGGCCAGCCCTGAGCCTGATACCACCGGTTGGCGCGCTCGGGTGACCAGCGGCTTGCCTGCGGCGAGGTGCCAGGCGCGGGCTGCGCGGCCGCGCGAGGTGCTCGGGCCAGTGCCGTGCCTCCTGCCAGCAATAGCGGTAACTTCAGCACGCTTCGGCGGTGCACGAAGTCACCACAAATCCCCCGGTCGATGTGTTCACCTTCGCTCTTGAGAAGCTATCCAAGAGCAATCGTACGCGCCTGCCACACAACGGGTTTGGCGGTTTGGGGGATTACGTCAGAAGCAGTGCTCGTCGGCGGGGAAGGTGCCCTCGGCCACCTCTTGCGCGTATTGGGTGGCGGCCCGGCGCAGTTGGTCGCCGACGTCGGCGAACCGCTTGACGAAGCGCGCGGCCTTGCCGCTGCTGACGCCGGCCATGTCCTGCCAGACCAGGACCTGGCCGTCGCAGTTGGGGCCGGCGCCGATGCCGATGGTCGGGATGGTCAGCTTGCCGGTGATCTGCGTGGCCAGTTCGGCCGGCACCATCTCCATGACGACGGAGAACGCCCCGGCCTCGGCGACCGCGATCGCGTCGTGCACGGTCTGTTCCGCGGCGTCACCGCGCCCCTGCACCCGGAACCCGCCGAGGCTGTTGACGCTCTGCGGCGTGAAGCCGATGTGCGCCATCACCGGGATGCCGGCCGCGGTCAGGCAGGCGATCTGCTCCGCGACCCGCTCGCCGCCCTCGAGCTTGACGGCGTGTGCCCCGCCCTCCTTCATGAACCGGGTGGCCGACGCCAGGGCCGCGGCGGGTCCGGCCTCGTAGCTGCCGAACGGCAGGTCCGCGACGACCAGGGCGTGCCGGGCGCCCCGCACCACGCCGCGCACCAACGGGATCATCTCGTCGATCGAGACGGGCACCGTGGTGTCGTAGCCGTAGACGACGTTGGCGGCCGAGTCGCCGACCAGCAGGACCGGAATGCCCGCCTCGTCGAAGATGCGGGCGGTGGAGAAGTCGTAGGCCGTGAGCATGGCCCACTTGTGGCCTTCGGCCTTCATCTTCTGCAGGTGATGGGTGCGGATTTTGGGGAGCGGCTGCTCCGACGTGCCTGCACCATAAACGTTCTGCTCAGACATCATTGTCCCTAGTGGTGGTCGGGTCGATCCTCGTGGCCTCGCTGGGTCCCCGGGTTCGTCTGACGGTGCCATTCTGCCATCTCTGCTGTGCGGTTGCACCGTCGCTGTGATGTGTGCCATACATGCGGGCCCGACCGCCGTCGCCCGCCGGCGGGCCGGTGGTGCCGCTCATGAGAATCTCAGCTTGGCTCTGGCAGCATATGTGGGCATGGGTCTGTCTTCCCGCGACAAGGTTGCGCGCACGCTGCTGGTTGGGACGGCGTTTGCTGCCGTGGCGCTGCTGCTCGCGGGCTGCGTTCGCGTCGTCGGCGGGCGCGCCCTACTGGCCGAACCCAAGCTGGGGCAGGCCGTCGAATGGACACCGTGCAAGTCGTCGAACCCGAAGGCCAAGATTCCCCCCGGGGCGCTGTGCGGCAAGCTGGCGGTGCCGGTGGACTACGACCACCGCGACGGCGACGTCGCGACGCTGGCGATGATCCGGTTCCCGGCCACCGGCGACAAGATCGGCTCGCTGGTGATCAACCCGGGCGGTCCCGGGGAGTCGGGCATCGAGGCCGCGCTGGGGGTGGTGCAGTCGCTGCCCAAGCGGGTCCGCGAGCGGTTCGATCTGGTGGGCTTCGATCCACGCGGCGTGGGGTCGTCGCGGCCTGCGGTCTGGTGCAACTCCGACGCCGACAACGACCGGCTGCGCACCGAGCCCAACGTCGACTACACCCCGGCGGGCGTGGCGCACATCGAGGACGAGACCAAGCAGTTCGTCGGCCGCTGCGTCGACAAGATGGGCAAGAACTTTCTGGCCAACGTCGGCACGGTCAACGTCGCCAAGGATCTGGACTCGATCCGTGCGGCGCTGGGCGACGACAAGCTGACCTACCTCGGCTACTCCTACGGCACCCGGATCGGCTCCGCCTACGCGGAGGCCTACCCGGACAAGGTGCGGGCGATGATCCTCGACGGCGCCGTCGACCCCAACGCCGATCCGATCGAGGCAGACCTGCGCCAGGCCAAGGGTTTCCAGGACGCGTTCAACGACTTCGCCACCGACTGCGCGAAGAAACCGACCTGCCCGCTGGGCACCGACCCGGCCAAGGCCGTCGACGTCTACCACAGCCTGGTCGACCCGCTGGTCGATCCCAACAACCCGATGCTCGGCAGGCCGGCCCCCACGAACGACCCACGGGGACTGAGCTATAGCGACGCCATCGTCGGCACGATCATGGCGCTGTACTCGCCGACGTTGTGGCATCACCTGAGCGACGGGCTGGGCGAGCTGGCCGACCACCGGGGCGACACCCTGCTGGCGCTGGCCGACATGTACATGCGCCGCGACGCGCACGGCCACTACACCAACGCCACCGACGCGCGGGTCGCCATCAACTGCGTCGACCAGCCGCCGATCACCGACCGCGCCAAGGTGATTGACGAAGACCGGCGCTCGCGGGAGATCGCGCCGTTCATGAGCTACGGCCAGTTCACCGGCGACGCGCCGCTGGGCACCTGCGCCTTCTGGCCGGTGCCGCCGACGAGCAAGCCGCACCCCATCTCCGCGCCCGGCCTGGCGCCGACCGTGGTGGTCTCGACCACCCACGACCCGGCGACCCCGTACAAGGCCGGGGTGGATCTGGCCAACCAGCTGCGCAGCTCGTTGCTCACCTACGACGGGACCCAGCACACGGTCGTGTTCCAGGGCGACGGCTGCATCGACAACTACGTCACGGCATACCTGGTCGGCGGCGCCACACCGCCAAGCGGCGCAAAGTGCTAGTGCGGGTACACCTCTGACGCCGAGCGCAACGCAACGCGCCGGTGCTCCGCAGACGAGACCAAGGCGTAATCGTTTCGCGCCGCTTCGGGTACCCGCGGCTGACACGATGACAGCCATGTCGCGCCTGGGGTCCTTGAGCTCGGCGCTGCTGTCATTCGCGTTGGTGGTGGGGCAATCGGCGGTGGCCGGCGCCACCCCCGAACCCGACGCCGGGCAGACCCCGGCGCCGAAGGCGTCGGTGGCCACGCCGCAGCCATGGGGAAGCTGCGGTCAATTCGTCACGGACACAAGCGATGTCCCCACCGCGCAGTGCACCACGGTGTCCGTTCCGGTCGACTACGACAATCCCGGCGCAGGGCAGGCCAAGCTGGCGGTGATCCGCGTGCCGGCGACCGGCCAGCGAATCGGCTCGCTGTTGGTCAATCCGGGCGGCCCGGGCGGGTCCGCGGTCGACATGGTGGCCGGGATGGCGTCGGATCTGGAGAACACGCCCATCCGGCGCAACTTCGACCTCGTCGGCTTCGACCCGCGAGGGGTGGGGCATTCCACCCCGGCGCTGCGCTGCCGCACCGACGCCGAGTTCGACGCCTACCGTCGCGAGCCGATGGTCGACTACAGCCCGGCCGGCGTGGCGCACATCGAACAGCTTTATGAGCAGCTGGCCCAGCAGTGCGTGACCCGGATGGGCACCGGGTTCCTGGCCAACGTCGGCACCGCGTCGGTGGCCCGCGACATGGACATGGTCCGCCAGGCGCTGGGCGACGATCAGATCAACTACCTCGGCTACAGCTACGGCACCGAGCTGGGGACCGCCTACCTGGAGAAGTTCGGCGCCCACGTCCGGACGATGGTGCTCGACGGCGCGATCGACCCGACCGTCGGCCCGGTCGACGAGAACGTGCAGCAGATGGCGGGATTCCAAACCGCTTTCAACGACTACGCCACCGACTGCGCCCGCTCACCGGGCTGCCCGCTGGGCACCGACCCGGCCCAGTTCGTCAACCGCTATCACGCCCTCGTCGACCCGTTGGTCGCCAAGCCGGGCCACACGTCGGACTCCCGCGGCCTGAGTTACGCCGACGCGACCACCGGCACCATCAACGCGCTGTACACCCCGGCGCACTGGAAGTACCTGACCAGCGGCCTGCTCGGGCTGCAGCGCGGCACCGACGCGGGTGACCTGTTGCTGCTCGCCGACGACTATGAGGGCCGCGACCGCGGCGGGCACTACACCAACGATCAGGATGCGTTCAACGCGATCCGGTGCGTCGACGCGCCCACGCCGAAGGATTCGGCGAGCTGGGTGTCGGCGGATCGGCGCATCCGCCAGGCGGCCCCGTTCCTCAGCTACGGGCAGTTCACCGGGGACGCCCCCCGCGACCTGTGCGCGCTGTGGCCGGTGCCGGCGACGTCGACGCCGCACGCGGCCTCGCCGGCGGCGCCGGGCAAGGTCGTCGTCGTCTCCACCACGCACGATCCGGCCACCCCATATCAGGCCGGCGTCAACCTGGCCCGCCAACTGGGCGGCCCGCTGATCACCTACGACGGGACCCAACACACCGCGGTGTTCAACGGCGACCAGTGTGTGGACGGCGCTGTGACGCGTTATCTCGTCGCGGGGACGTTGCCGCCGCCGTCCTACCGGTGCCAGTCCTGACGGTACTGAGCAGCCTGTTTGCAATGTTCGCAATTGTTCCGAGCGCGCATCGGTAACACAGAATTAACAGCCGTTGCCTACTGTTTCGGTTATGGATCGCCAGAAGGAATTCGTCCTCCGCACCCTGGAGGAACGGGATATCCGTTTCGTTCGGCTGTGGTTCACCGACGTGCTCGGCACGCTCAAATCGGTGGCCATCGCCCCGGCCGAACTCGAGGGCGCCTTCGAGGAAGGCATCGGCTTCGACGGATCATCGATCGAGGGCTTCGCCCGCGTCTCGGAATCCGACACCGTGGCCAACCCCGACCCGTCGACCTTCCAGGTGTTGCCGTGGGCGTCCGCCGGCCACCACCACTCGGCGCGGATGTTCTGCGACATCACCATGCCGGACGGCTCGCCGTCATGGGCGGACCCGCGCCACGTGTTGCGGCGCCAGCTGCAGAAGGCCAACGACCTCGGCTTCTCCTGCTACGTGCACCCCGAGATTGAGTTCTTCCTGCTCAAGCCCGGCCCCGACGACGGGTCGAGGCCGATTCCCGTCGATACCGCCGGCTATTTCGATCAGGCAGTGCACGACTCGGCCTCCAACTTCCGTCGGCACGCGATCGAGGCGCTGGAGTTCATGGGCATCTCGGTGGAATTCAGCCACCACGAGGGCGCGCCCGGCCAGCAGGAGATCGATTTGCGGTTCGCCGACGCGCTGTCGATGGCCGACAACGTGATGACCTTCCGCTACGTCATCAAGGAAGTCGCGATCGAGAACGGGGCGCGGGCGTCGTTCATGCCCAAACCCTTCGCCGAGCATCCGGGCTCGGCCATGCACACCCACATGAGCCTGTTCGAGGGCGACGTCAACGCGTTCCACAGCCCGGACGACCCGCTGCAGCTCTCCGACGTGGGCAAGTCGTTCATCGCCGGGATACTCGAGCACGCCTCCGAGATCAGCGCGGTCACCAATCAATGGGTCAACTCCTACAAGCGGCTAGTGCATGGCGGCGAGGCGCCCACGGCGGCGTCGTGGGGCGCGGCGAACCGCTCGGCGCTGGTGCGGGTGCCGATGTACACCCCGCACAAAACGTCGTCGCGGCGGATCGAGGTGCGCAGCCCCGACTCGGCCTGCAACCCCTACCTGGCGTACGCCGTGCTGCTTGCCGCCGGACTGCGCGGGGTGGAGAAGGGCTACGTGCTGGGACCCCAGGCCGAGGACAACGTGTGGGACCTGACCGTCGAGGAGCGGATCGCGATGGGCTACCGCGAGCTGCCGACGAGCCTGGATGCCGCGCTGCGCGCCATGGAGTCCTCCGAGCTCGTCGCGGAAACCTTGGGGGAGCACGTCTTTGACTTCTTCCTGCGCAACAAGCGCACCGAGTGGGCCAACTACCGCAGCCACGTCACCCCCTACGAGCTGAGCACCTACCTGTCGCTGTAGGGCCCGGCGCCCGCCTTTCCCCTGCGCGCCAGGCGGGTTGCGATACCGTCGTGAGCGTGACCAAACCCGCGACGCAGCGCCCCCGGCTGCCCAGCGTGGGCCGGCTCGGCTTGGTCGATCCCCCGGCGAGCGACCGCCTGACGCAGCTGGGTTGGTACGACCACGACGACCAGGCCCACGTGGACCTGCTGTGGTCGCTGTCGCGCGCCCCCGACCCCGACGCCGCGCTGCGCGCCCTGATGCGGCTGGCGGAGAACCCCGAGGCCGACTGGGACGAGCTCAACGCGGCGCTGCTCACCGAACGCCCCCTGCGCGGGCGGCTGTTCGCCGTGCTCGGGTCGTCGCTGGCGCTGGGCGACCACCTGGCCGTGCACCCGCAGTCGTGGAAACTGTTGCGCGGCAAGGCCAAACTGCCCAGCCACGACGAGCTGTGCGCGGCGTTCACCCAGTGCGTCGACGAGGCATCGGACGCGCCGGGTTCCGTGGTGCCGCGCCTGCAGACCCTGTACCGCGATCAGCTGCTGTTGCTGGCCGCGCTCGATCTGGCCGCGACGGTCGAAGACGAACCGGTGCTGCCGTTCACGGTGGTGGGCGCCCAGCTGTCGGACCTGGCCGACGCCGCGCTGGCCGCCGCGTTGCGGGTGGCCGAGCTGAGCGCGTGCGGCGACCGGACGCCACCGCGGCTGGCGGTCATCGCGATGGGCAAATGCGGTGCCCGCGAACTGAACTACGTCAGCGACGTGGACGTCATCTTCGTCGGCGAACGCGCCGACCCGCTCACCACCCGGGTGGCAAGCGAGATGATGCGGGTCGCGTCAGAGGCCTTCTTTCAGGTCGACGCCGGGCTGCGGCCGGAGGGCCGCAGCGGTGAACTGGTCCGCACCGTCGAGTCGCACATCGCCTACTACCAGCGCTGGGCGAAAACGTGGGAGTTTCAGGCGTTGCTGAAAGCCCGCGCCGCCGTGGGCGATCGGGAGCTCGCCGAGCGCTACCTGTCCGCGTTGATGCCGATGGTGTGGGTGGCCTGCGAGCGGGAGGACTTCGTCGTCGAGGTGCAGGCGATGCGCCGCCGGGTCGAGCAGCTGGTGCCCGCCGACGTGCGCGGCCGCGAGATCAAACTCGGCAGCGGCGGGCTGCGCGACGTTGAGTTCGCGGTGCAGCTGCTGCAGCTGGTGCACGGCCGCAGCGACGAGTCGCTGCACGTGGCGTCCACGGTGGACGCGCTGGATGCGTTGGGGCAGGGCGGCTACATCGGCCGCGAGGACGCGGCGAACCTGACCGCTTCCTACGAGTTCCTCCGGCTGCTCGAGCACCGGCTGCAACTGCAGCGGCTCAAGCGCACCCACCTGTTGCCCGAAGCCGAGGACGAGGAGGCGGTGCGCTGGCTGGCCCGCGCCGCGCACATCCGCCCCGACGGGCGGCACGACGCCGCGGGCGTGCTGCGCGAGGAGCTGCGGCACCAGAACCTGCGGGTGTCGCAGCTGCACGCCAAGCTCTTCTACCAGCCGCTGCTGGAATCGATCGGCCCGGCCGGCCTGGAGATCGGGCACGGCATGACCCCGGAGGCCGCCGAACGTCAGCTGGCCGCGCTCGGCTACGAGGGCCCGCAGAGCGCGTTGAAACACATGTCGGCGCTGGTCAATCAGAGCGGCCGGCGCGGTCGCGTGCAGTCGGTGCTGTTGCCCAGGCTGCTGAACTGGATGTCGTACGCGCCGGATCCCGACGGCGGGCTGCTGGCCTACCGCCGGCTGTCCGAGGCGCTGGCCGCCGAGAACTGGTATCTGTCGACGCTGCGCGACAAGCCGGCGGTGGCCAGGCGACTGATGCACGTGCTGGGCACCTCCGCGTTCGTGCCGGACCTCTTGATGCGCGCGCCGCGAGTGATTCAGGACTACAGCGACGGTGCGGCCGGCCCCAAGCTGCTCGAGACGGACCCGGCCGCGGTGGCCCGCGCGCTGATCACCTCGGCCGGGCGCCACCCGGACGCGCCGCGCGCAATCGCGGCCGCCCGCACGCTGCGCCGCCGCGAACTGGCCCGCATCGGCTCGGCCGACCTGCTGGGCTTCCTCGAGGTCACCGACGTGTGCGGGGCGCTCACCTCGGTGTGGGTGGCCGTGCTGCAGGCCGCGCTGGACGCGATGATCCGCGCCAACCTGCCCAAGGACGGCACGGCGCCGGCCGCCATCGCGGTGATCGGCATGGGCAGGCTGGGCGGCGCCGAACTGGGCTACGGATCCGACGCGGACGTCATGTTCGTGTGCGAGCCCGCCCACGGGGCCGAGGACTCGGTGGCGATCCGGTGGTCGACGACGGTCGCCGAACAGGTGCGCACGCTGCTGGGCACGCCCAGCGTCGACCCGCCGCTGGAGGTCGACGCCAACCTGCGGCCCGAAGGCCGGCAGGGCCCGCTGGTGCGCACGCTGGGTGCCTACGCCGCCTATTACGAGCAGTGGGCGCAGCCGTGGGAGATTCAGGCGCTGCTGCGCGCGCACGCGGTCGCCGGCGACGCGGACCTGGGGCAGCGGTTCCTGTTGATGGCCGACCGGACGCGCTACCCGGCCGACGGGGTGTCCGCCGAGGCGGTGCGGGAGATCCGCCGCATCAAGGCCCGCGTCGACGCCGAGCGGCTGCCGCGCGGCGCCGACCCGAACACGCACACCAAGCTGGGCCGCGGCGGGCTGGCCGACGTCGAATGGACCGTGCAGCTGATGCAGCTGCGGCACGCGCACCGAATTCCCGCCCTGCACAACACCTCCACGCTGCAGTGCCTGGACGCGATCGCCGCGGCCGACCTGGTGCCCGCCGATGAGGTCGACCTGCTCCGGCAGGCGTGGCTGACCGCGACCCGGGCGCGCAACGCGCTGGTGCTGGTCCGCGGCAAGCCGACCGACCAGCTACCCGGGCCGGGCCGCCAGCTCAACGCGGTCGCGGTGGCCGCGGGCTGGCCGACCGATGACGGCGGGGAGTTCTTGGACAACTATCTGCGGGTCACGCGGCGGGCAAAAGCCGTGGTACGAAAGGTGTTTGGAAGTTGACTCAGGAGACCGGCGCGTTGGACGCCATATTCGAGGTGCTCGACGCGGCGGAGGCTCAGCGCGTGACCGCCCTGTATGCCCCGTTGGCCGACGCCGTGCGCGAGCTTGTCGACGCGACCATCCGGACCGAGGTCGACGACGACGTCGTCACCCAGGCGCGCGCCGCGATCGAGGCGGTCACCCGGTCGCTGCGGCAACGGACCCGGCCGATGGGCGTGAGCTACCGCGTCAACGGCCGACCGCTGCCGCTGGGCAACGCCGCGATCGGCGTGTGCAACCCGATCGCGCCGCCGATCGTCGTCCACCACGACGGCGGCGGCCGCTGCTGGAGCGAGTTCGTCCTCGGCTCGGCGTACGAAGGCCCGCCGAAACTGGTGCACGGCGGCGTCAGCGCGCTGGTGCTCGACCACATGCTCGGCGAGGCGGCCAGCGAGGGGCTGTCCAAGGCGCGCTTCACCGGCACCATCACCGTCAAGTACCGGCGCGGCACCCCGTTGGGCCCGCTGCGGTCCGAGGCGTGGGTGGACGGCAGGGAAGGCGTCAAAGTGTTTGCGCGCGGCACGATTTCAGACGCGAACGGGGTCACCGTCGAGGCCGAAGGCGTCTTCATCGAGCCGGCGTGGGCGCGGGAAGCCGAATGAAGTTCTACATCAGCAGCGCGTTTTTGAACACCCGGGAGATCATCGAGCTGGCCAAGGCCGCCGACGAACTCGGCTACGACGGCATCGGGATCCCCGACCACGTCGTCAACCTGGAGACCCTGGACACGCCGTACCCGTACACCAAGGACGGGGAGCGCCGTTGGCAGCCGTTCACCGACTGGCCCGATCCGTGGGTGCTGGTCGGCGCGCTGGCTCAGGTCACCACGCGCCTGCGGTTCGTCACGACCGTCTACATTCCCGCGATGCGCAACCCCTATTCGGCCGCGAAAGCCATTGGCACCGCGGCGGTTCTGGCGTCGGGTCGGGTGGAGCTCGGCATCGGCGTCGGCTGGTGCCGGGAAGAATTCGCGTTGATGGGGGAGCGGTTCGAGGCCCGCGGGAAACGGACCGACGAAATCATCGACCTGATGCGGGCGCTGTGGCGGCCGGGCTGGGCGGAGTTCGAGGGCGAGTTCTACCGCGCACCGCGGCTGGAGATGGAGCCGACGCCGCCGCCGATACCGGTGTATGTCGGCGGGCTCAGCGACATCGCGCTGCGCCGCGCCGCCCGCAACGACGGCTGGATCGGCGACCTGATCAAGATCGAGCGCGCCATCGAGGCCGTGGGCAAGCTGCGGGAGTTGCGCGCCGAAAACGGTTTGTCTTTCCACGATTTCACCGTTTTGACGCCGCTGACCGACGCCTTCACCACCGCCGACTACCAGCGCGCCGCCGACGCGGGCATCACCGGCATCATCACCATGCCCTGGATGTTCTACACCGGACCTGATGCGTCGCTGGAGGACAAGATCGACGGCATGCAGCGCTTCCGCAAGGACTTGGCGCTCGACGGTTAGCTCGGGCTGGTTTGCCGCGACACTGAATCCTTGGCGGCGACACGCCGTTGAAGTTCGCCGTAGTTTCAGTCTCGCGAGAGGATGACGGGCATGCCAATCGGTCGGGTTCGCCCGGCGTCCACATCGGATGCCGAGGCGTGCCTTGCGATCTATCGGCCCTATGTCACCGACACCACCATCAGCTGGGAGCTCGAAGTCCCCAGCGTTGCGGAGATGGCCGGCAGGATCGCCGACGCCCACGAATGGCTGGTGCTCGAACGGGAGGGTCGCGTAGTCGGCTTCGCGTACGGCCATGTGCTCTGGCGCCTGCCCAGCTTTCAGTGGTCGGTCGAGACGGGCATCTACGTCGACCCCGACCGTCACCGCACGGGCTGCGGCCGCCAGCTCTACACGGAACTACTGCGCCGGCTCGCCGAGCGCGGGTACCGGCAAGCGCTCGCCGGCATCACCCAGCCGAACGAGGCCAGCAACGCGTTCCACCGGTCGTTCGGATTCCGCGACGCCGGCCTATATCGGCGCGTCGCATGGAAACACGGCCGCTGGCACGACGTCGCGTGGATGCAAGTCGACCTGGCGGGGACGGCCGAGCCCGACGAGCCGCCCCGCCCGATTGCGTGAAGGGTTAGCGGCCGCCGCCGGCGCCGCCGCCGACGAAGCCCCCGCCGGCCCCGCCGCCGACAAAGCCTCCGCCAGCTCCGCCACCGACGAAGCCTCCGCCCGCTCCGCCACCGAAGAAGCGGCCTCCACCGGCTCCGCCGCCAACGCGGTCCAGGGTCATTGTCTGTGCGGTGCTGATAGTCATGGCCGTGAAGCTAACGCCGGATCCGATGCCGCCGCAAGAGTTTTAATCTGAATTTTCGGCGACGTGATTGCCAGAGCAACTACTTGCCCTGCGTGTCGATGCCGACCTCCGGGCATTCCCAGTCCGCGTCGGTATTCTTCGCTGCGGCGCTGTCGGCGATGTGCTCAATGCGCTTCAGCGAAATGACATGAGAGGCATCGGCATTGACGATGACGGCAAATCCCGCGGCCGGAGCCCATCGGGCCGGCACCAATACCCACCGGTCATTGTGGACGGCCAGCGAGCGGAAACACTCGTAGCGCAGAAAGGCCGACTTCGCCGACGGGTCAGCGCCCTGCGGGGCCCAGCTCACCTTGATCTGATTGCCCAGCAGCAGCGGCACATCCTGCTTGGCGTCCACATCCAGGACGACGACGTTCTCCCGCGACCACAAACCCGCATTGGTGTTGATAGCGAGGTCGTGACCGCGGAAGGTGGCGAAGATGTCGGCGACCCAAAACAACGCCACCACGATCGCCCCGGCCGCCACCACGAGGCTGCCCCGTTCGGCGGCCGCGAACGGTCGCGGCGCATCGCTGGTGCGGGTTCCGCCGAGCAGCCACAGCCCGACCATCAGGAGGGCGGCGCCCAGGCCGAGTGCCACCGGCGTCGCGACGTCGGCCTGAATCGGGGCCCAATCGGGCTTGGTCAGCCCGACGATCGCGATGGCCACGCCGACCACTCCGAGGGAGATGGACACCCACGCGACCCCGCGCAGCAACCGGGGCCGGCGACCGGATTGCACCAGGCGACGCAGGTAATCGGCGACCCAGAGCATGGCCACCCACGCGAACAGGCCGACCACCAGCGGCACGTACAGCGCCGGCAGGCTCTTGACGACATAGTCGGTGGTGGTGAATCCGATTGCGTCCGTGTCGATTCCGAAATACGAGAAGTAGGTTCGGGTGGCGACATAGCCGTAGAAGTAGCACAGCGAGGTGATGATGGTGGTCGGCGCGATGAACAACCCCACGACGCCGATCCACTTGGGCATGGCGGGCGAACCCTCTTCCTCGCTCACGGCGACGGAACCGGAGATGCGGTGGTCGGGCTCGGCGGAATGCCGGTTGTCACGGAGGGTGGCAGCGTGGTCGTTGGGGTGGATGGCAGCGGTGTCGTACGGTCCGTCGTCGGCGGCGTTCCCGTCGTCACCGTGGGCGGCGTGTAGACGGAAATGCTAGAGCTGGACGGCACCTTGGTGCGCGTGGTGGACGTCACCGACGACGAGGTCGTCGGGGGCGTCTTGTTGTCCGATCCGCAGGAGGCCAACGAGAGCGCCGCGGCAGCGGCGAGCGTTGCGACTATCGCCTTGCGCGCGGTCGACGGGACTGGACCGGTCTGCGTCATCGCAACCTCCACACGCGGCATCCCCGAGATGGGATACTCCCATCCCGCGGACCAGATGTGGCGACTATCGCCGAATCTCCGGCCCGGCAAAACGAAACCACCCGCGCGGCGGTCGCCACGCGGGTGGTTTCGGTTGACGGATCTAGACGTCGTAGTACAGCGCGAACTCGTACGGGTGCGGCCGGATCTGCACGGGCAGGATCTCGTTCTCCCGCTTGAAGCTGATCCACGTCTCGATCAGGTCGGGCGTGAAAACCCCACCCTCGGTGAGGTATTCGTGATCCTCTTCCAGCCGGTCGATCACCGCGGACAGCTGGGTGGGCGCCTGCGGGATGTTGGCGGCCTCCTCCGGCGGCAACTCGTAGAGGTCCTTGTCGACCGGGGCCTGCGGCTCGATCTTGTTCTTGATGCCGTCCAGCCCGGCCATCAGCATTGCCGAGAACGCCAGGTACGGGTTGCCCGACGAGTCGGGGCAACGGAACTCGAGCCGCTTGGCCTTCGGGTTGCTGCCGGTGATCGGGATGCGGACACAGGCCGATCGGTTGCGCTGGCTGTAGACCAGGTTGATCGGGGCCTCGTAGCCCGGGACCAGTCGCTTGTAGGAGTTGACGGTCGGGTTGGTGAAGGCCAGCAGCGACGGGGCGTGGTGCAGCAGGCCGCCGATGTAGTGGCGGGCCGTGTCCGACAGGCCGGCGTAGCCGGTCTCGTCGTACATCAACGGGCTGCCGTCTTTCCACAGCGACTGGTGGGTGTGCATGCCGGAGCCGTTGTCACCGAACAGTGGCTTGGGCATGAAGGTGACGGTCTTGCCGGCCTGCCAGGCGGTGTTCTTGACGATGTACTTGTACAGCTGCATGTCGTCGGCGGCGTGCAGCAGCGTGTTGAACTTGTAGTTGATCTCGGCCTGTCCGCCGCTGCCCACCTCGTGGTGGCCCTTCTCCAGGCTGAAGCCGGCCTTGATCAGGTTCGCCAGCATGTCGGCACGCAGGTCGACGTAGTGGTCGACGGGAGCGACGGGGAAGTACCCGCCCTTGGGGCGGACCTTGTAGCCGCGGTTGGGGCTGCCGTCGTTCTCGGTCGGCTCGCCGGTGTTCCACCAGCCCGAGATCGCGTCGACCTCGTAGAAGGAGCCGTTGGTGCGCGAGTCGAAGCTCACCGAGTCGAAGATGTAGAACTCCGCCTCGGCGCCGAAGTAGGCGGTGTCGGCGACCCCGGTGCTGATCAAGTAGTTCTCCGCCTTGCGGGCGATGTTGCGCGGGTCGCGCGAGTAGGGCTCGAGGGTGAACGGGTCGTGCACGAAGAAGTTCAGGTTCAGCGTCTTGTGCTCGGTGAACAGGTCGATCTGCGCCGTCGCGGGGTCCGGCAGGAGCAGCATGTCGGATTCGTGAATGGACTGGAAGCCTCGAATCGAGGAACCGTCGAATGCCAGGCCGTCCTCGAAGACGCTCTCGTCGAAGAACGAAACCGGAATCGTGAAGTGCTGCATGATGCCTGGCAAGTCACAGAACCGGACGTCGACAAACTCGACGTTCTCGTCCTTGACGAGTTTGAAGACGTCGTCGGGCGTCGTTTCCGTCACAGAAATGCTCCTTTACTTGGTGAGATCCGCGGCCTGACGCTATGGAGCAGATGTTGCCCGCCAGTCAACCCCGTGTTGCGCGCACGTTACGCGACCCATGTTGTTCACAAAAGAGGCGCCGTCACCGGCGGGTTCTATTGTGGGGCCATGGACCGCTGGATCGTATCTCTTCCGGTGCCCGGGCGCAGCGTTCAGCCGGGGTTGCGACGATGACGCCGAACTCGCCGTCCACCTATCCCGGCGAGCGGCTGGGACTGCCGCAAAGCGGGCCGGGGTCGCTGGCCCCGATGGGACGTCGGCTCGGTGCCCTGATGATCGACTGGCTGATCTCCTACGGCCTGGCCGCGCTGGCGCTGCGCTTCGGCGTCTTCTCCGAACACGCGTTGTCGACGGCGGTGCTGGGCATCTGGTTCGTGCTCGGTGTGATCTCGGTGCGGCTGTTCGGCTTCACGCCCGGGCAGTTGGTGCTGGGCCTGCAGGTCGTGACGGTCGACGACCGGGGCGCGGTCGGCATCGGCCGGGCGGTGGTGCGCGGTGTGCTGGTTGGGACCGTGGTCCCGGCGTTGTTCACCGACTGGGACGGCCGCGGCATGCAGGATCGGCTGACCGCGACGGCGGTCGTCCGGCGCTGATGGGCTACTTGCGGCGCACCGTGCGCTGCACGCCGCGCATCTTGCCGGCGTTGGGAAGCGGCCCCTTCGGCAGGACGGCGGCGCCCGCCCGCGTACCCAGCGCGGCGAGCCGGGACTCCAGCGTGTCCATCTGCTTGACGGTGATGTTGGCCGGCAGACGGTTGAGGTGGCGCTCCAGCTTGGACAGCGGCACCTCGTCGTCGCCGTTGCCGACGACGAGGTCGTAGATCGGCACCTCGCCGATCAACCGCGCGGTGCGCTTCTTCTCCTGGGCCAGCAGCGGCCGGACCCGGGCCGACGACCCTTCCGCGACCAAGATGACGCCCGGCCGGCCGATGACCCGGTGCACGGCGTCGAGGTGGCCGGTCGCGGCGACGCCCGGCGTCACCCGCCACTTGCCGCGCAGGTTGTCCAACGCCCAAGCCGCCGCGCCGGTTTGTCCCTCGGCCTTGCTGTAGACGCTCTTCTGCGCGCGGCGACCGAACACGATGAAGGCCGCCAGCGCGCCCAGCACCACGCCCAGCGGGATCAAGGTGAACGTGGTCAGGCCGCCGGCCCACACGCCGACGGCCACCGAGGCGGCCACGATCAGCACGAAGACGCCGATCATGTAGGGCAACAGCCGTTTGTCCTCGCGCCGCTGAAGGTTGAATGCCTGCCACAACTGGGCGCGACGCTCCTTCGCGGCGGCCTTACGCGCGGCCTGCGCCTGCGCCCGGGCGGCCTTGTTCTCAGCGGCGGTGCGGGGTTTAGCCATAGTCAAAGGATACGTACCGGCAAATCGGGCCGACGGCCGTCAGGCGCGGGTGCGCGCGGCTTGCTCGTAGAGCCGGCCCGCCCGGTAGGACGACCGCACCAGCGGCCCCGCCAGCACCCCGGAGAAGCCCAGCCCCTCGGCGTGCCGGGAGAATTCGACGAACTCCTCGGGCCGCACCCAGCGCTCGACCGGGTGGTGACGCGTCGAGGGACGCAGGTACTGGGTGATGGTGACGATGTCGCAGCCGGCGGCCCGCAGGTCGGCCAGCGCGGTGCGCACCTCGTCGGGGGTTTCGCCGAGCCCGAGGATGAGGTTGCTCTTGGTGACCAGCCCGAAGTCGCGCGCCGCGGTGATGACGTCCAGGCTGCGCTGGTAGCTGAAGGCCGGCCGGATCCGCTTGAAGATGCGGGGCACGGTTTCGACGTTGTGCGCCAACACTTCCGGGCGGGACTGGAAAACCTCGGCAAGCCGGGCGGGTTCGCCGTTGAAGTCGGGTATCAACAGCTCGACGCCGGTCGACGGGTTGAGCTCCTTGATCGCCCGCACCGTCTCGGCGTACAGCCAGGCCCCGCCATCGGGCAGGTCATCGCGGGCCACCCCGGTGATGGTGGCGTAGCGCAGTCCCATCGTCCGCACGCTGTCGGCGACGCGTCTCGGCTCGTCGCGGTCCAGGGCGGCGGGCTTGCCGGTGTCGATCTGGCAGAAGTCGCAGCGCCGCGTGCACTGGTCGCCGCCGATCAGGAAGGTGGCCTCCCGGTCCTCCCAGCACTCGAAGATGTTGGGGCAGCCGGCTTCTTCGCAGACCGTGTGCAGCCCCTCGCGGCGGACCAGGCCCTTCAACTGGGTGTATTCGGGTCCCATCCGGGCGCGGACCTTGATCCACGGCGGCTTGCGCTCGATCGGGGTTTGCGCGTTGCGGACCTCGAGGCGCAGCAGCTTGCGGCCTTCGGGTGCGACAGTCACGCCCTCGATGCTACGCGGGGGGTGGGCAGGTGTTCCCGCACTGGCAGGGCGCCGTCGAGGGCGTCGCAGACGGCGTCGGCGACGGCGACGCGGACGTGGTCGACCGTCACCGGGCGCCGTAGCTCGGCCGACAACGACGTCACCCCGGCGTCGCTGATGCCGCACGGGACGATGGTGCCGAACGCGCCGAGGTCGCAGTCGCAGTTGAGCGCGAACCCGTGCAGGGTGGTCGCGCGCGAGATCCGCACGCCGATGGCGCCCACCTTGCGGTCGGGCCGGTCGCCGCCCGGCACCCACACCCCGGACCGGCCCTCCACCCGGCAGGTGTCCAGGCCGAGTTCGGCGCACACCTTGATCAGGGCCTCCTCGAGGCGGCGAACGTAATTCAGCACGTCCAGCGGTTCGCGCAGGCCGATGATCGGATAGCCGACGAGTTGGCCGGGGCCGTGCCAGGTGATCTTGCCGCCCCGGTCGGTGTCGACGACCGGGGTGCCGTCCATCGGTCGTTCGTGCGGCTCGGTGCGCCGGCCCGCCGTGTAGACCGCCGGGTGCTCCAGCAGCAGCAGCGTGTCGCTGCCGCCGGCGACCCTGGCGTCGGCCAGCTCGCGCTGCAGCTGCCAGGCGGTGCGGTACTCGACGCTTCCGAGCTGTCGGACGTCGATCGCGGCCAGGCTGGACCGGATGGAATCGATCACCTTCGCGACGCTACCCCTGCGGCGGGTGCGATGCGCGTCACGCACCGGCGAAGAGCCAGGCTGCGGCGCTAGTCGTGGTCGCGGCCGGCGGTGGCGTAGGCCAGGGCCTCGCCAATTGTGTTGTGGTGGAACTGGAATCCGGCCCGCTCCAGGGCGGACGGGATGGCGCGCTGGCCGATGAGCAAGCCCTCGTCGGCGAACTCGCCGAGCGCGGCCCGCACCGCGAACCCGGGGAGCATAAACGGCGTCGGGCGGTTGACCGCCCGGCCGAACGCGGTGGTGAATTCGGCGTTGGTGACCGGCGCTGGCCCGGTCATGTTCACCGGGCCGGACAGCGTGGGATGGGAGATCGCGAACAGCAGCGCCCGCACCTCGTCCTCCAGCGTGATCCAGGACATGTACTGACGGCCACTGCCCAGCCGGGCCCCCAGGCCCGTCTTGAACAGCGGCCGCAGCCGCCCCAACGCGCCGCCCCCGGGGGCGAACACCAGGCCGGTGCGGGCCAGCACCACCCGGGCGCCGCCGTATTGCGCCGGTAGCGTGGCGGCTTCCCAGTCTTCGCACAGCTGCGCCAGGAAACCCTTTCCCGCCCGGTCGTTTTCGTCCACCACGCGGTCCTTGGTGTCCCCGTAGTAGCCCACCGCGCTGGCGTTGACCAGGGTCGCCACCCCGGCGTCGGCGACGGCGTGCGCCAGCACCTCGGTGGGGGCGATGCGGCTGTCGCGCAGGCCCTGCTTGAAGGCGCCCGACCATCGACGCTGGCCGACGTTGACACCGCACAGGTTGACGACGGCGTCGACGTCGCTCACCGCGTCGACGTCGAATTCGCCGCTCTCGGGGTTCCAGTGCAGTTCGTCGGAGTTCGACGGTGCCCGGCGCACGATGCGCAACACCCGGTGGTCGGCCGCGCGCAGCGCCGCGGTCAAGGCGGATCCGATCAGGCCGGATGAACCCGCGATGGCGATGACGGGCTTGGCCACGGTTCGGCAGTCCTCCTAAAGACCCAGGTCCGCCTCGAACGCTCCCTCTTCGAGCCGGTGCTTGATCGTGGTGAGGAAGCGTCCGGCGTCGGCGCCGTCGATGAGCCGGTGGTCATAGGTCAGCGGGAGGTAGCAGATCGAGCGGACACCGATGGACTCGTTGCCGAATTCGTCGACGATCACCCGGGGCCGCTTCACGATGGCGCCGGTGCCCAACATGGCCGCCTGCGGCGGCACCAGAATCGGGGTGTCGAACAGCGCGCCCTGGCTGCCGATGTTGGTGATGGTGAAGGTGCCGCCCGACAGCTCGTCGGGTTTGAGGTCGCCCGACCGGGCGCGTGCGGCGATGTCGGCGATGGCCCGGGCCAGGCCGGCCAGCGACAGGTCGCCGGCATTGTGGATGACCGGGGAGAGCAGGCCCTGCTCGGTGTCGACGGCGAAGCCGAGATGTTCGGCGTCGTAATAGGTGATTTCCTTGGTCTCTTCGTTGTAGCTGGCGTTGATGTTCGGGTGGATCTTCAACGCGTCGATCACCGCCCGGGCGATGAACGGCAGGAAGGTCAGGTTGACCCCCTCGCGTTCGGCGAACGCGTTCTTCGCCCGGGCCCGCAACCCGACGATCCGGGTCATGTCGACCTCGTGCGTCTGGGTGAGCTGGGCGGTGGCCTGCAGCGATTCCCGCGTCTTGTTCGCGGTGATCTGGCGGATCCGGCTGGCCTTCTGCGTGGTCCCGCGCAGGTGCGCCAGCGCCTGCGCCGGGCTCGGCGCCGGGGCCGGAGCCGCCTTGCCGTCCACGGCCGGTGCGGCGGCCGGTGCCTGCGCCGGGGCGGGCGCCTGCTGGGTCTGTTGTTTCTTCTCCGCGGCGGCGAGCACGTCCTGCTTGCGAATGCGGCCGCCGACCCCGGTGCCGGCGATCTGGGCCAGATCGATGCCGTGCTCGGTGGCCAGCTTGCGCACCAGCGGGGTCACGTAGGGGGCGCCGTCCGGGCCGGAGCCGCTGGGCTCGGCGGCCGGTTGCGCTTGCGCGGGTTGGGGTTTCGGCGGCGGCGCCGGCTCGGGCTGCGAGACCGGCTGGGGTTCGGGCTTCGCCTCCGCCTTGGGGGGTTCGGGCGCCGGCTGGGGCTTGGGTTCCGGTTTCGGAGCGGGCGGGGGAGTCGGGGCCGCCGCCGCCTGGGAACCGCTGCCGAATCCGCGCCAGTTCGCCGCCGACGGGCACGGTGGCATCCTCCTCGGCGGTGATGCTGATCAGGACGCCGGCCACCGGCGACGGGATCTCGGTGTCGACCTTGTCGGTCGACACCTCGACCAGCGCATCGTCAACCTGGACCGAGTCGCCGACCTTCTTCAGCCAGCGGGTCACCGTGCCCTCCGCGACCGACTCGCCGAGCTCGGGCATCAAGACCGGGGTCGCGTCGCCGGAGGAACCCTGCTGGGCGGGCTGCGGCTCCGGCTGGGCCGGCGCCGCGGCCTGGGGCTCGGGTTCGGGTTCGGGCTCGGGCTGGGACGGTGGCGCGGATTCGGCCTGCGGTTCGGGCTGGCTGGGCTCCTGCGGGGGCGCCGACGAACCGCCGCCCTCGGCGGAGTCGCCGATGACGGCCAGTTCGCCGCCCACCTCGACGGTGTCGTCCTCCTGGGCGATGATCTTGGTCAGCACCCCGGCCGCCGGCGACGGGATTTCGGTGTCGACCTTGTCGGTGGAGACCTCGACGAGGGGTTCGTCGAGTTCGACCGTGTCGCCTTCCTGCTTGAGCCAGCGGGTCACCGTCCCCTCGGTGACGCTCTCACCGAGTGCCGGCATCTGGACGGAGAAGGCCATCGTTTCTGACTCCTCGATCGCTCGTGGGTCGGGGCGGGTCGAACATCTCGCTAGCCGCTGAAGTAGCTACTCAAAACTATCCTGTCACTGCGTCCGCGCCGCCACACATCCAGGGCGACCGCGCGCGATTGCCGGGACGGCCCGAATGGCCTTGCTACGGTGTGGCCACTGCAGTTGAAGCGGGGAGGTCCGATGCCGGCAACACAACATTTCGTCGACAGCGCCGACGGCGCGCGAATCGCGGTCTTCGAAGAGGGCAACCCCGACGGCCCCACCGTCGTGCTGGTGCACGGCTTCCCCGACTCGCACGTGCTGTGGGACGGCGTGGTGCCGCTGCTGGCCGACCGGTTCCGCATCATTCGGTACGACAACCGCGGCGTCGGTGAGTCCTCGGCACCCAAGCCGGTCTCGGCCTACACCATGGAGCGGTTCGCCGACGACTTCGCCGCGGTGACCGGGGAGCTGAGCCCCGGCCGGCCCGTCCACGTGCTGGCCCACGACTGGGGCTCCGTCGGCATTTGGGAGTACCTGACCCGCCCCGGCGCCGGTGACCGGGTGGCGTCGTTCACGTCGGTATCGGGCCCCAGCCAGGACCAACTGGTCGACTACATCTTCAGCGGACTGCGCCAACCGTGGCGACCCCGCAGGTTCGCGCGGTCGATCACCCAGGCGCTGCGGCTCACCTACATGGTGTTCTTCTCGATCCCGGTCCTCGCGCCGCTGCTTCTTCGGCTGACGCTGTCGATCCCGGCGCTTCGGCGCAACGCGGTGGACAACATCCCCGACGAGAAGATCCACCACTCGCCGCACCTGCCCCGCGATGCCGCCCAATCGGTAAAGACCTACCCCGCCAACTACTTTCGGTCCTTCGCCCGGAAACGACCGGATCCCGTCGTCGACGTGCCGGTGCAGCTGATCGTCAACACCGAAGACAAGTACGTGCGGCCATACGGCTACGACCACACGCCGCGCTTCGTGCCGCGGCTGTGGCGGCGCGACATCAAGGCCGGTCACTTCTCCCCGATGTCCCACCCGCAGGTGATGGCCGCCGCGGTGCGCGAGTTCGCCGACCTGACCGACGGCCAGCCGGCCAGCCGGGCGCTGCTGCGCGCGCAGGTCGGACGGCCCCGCGGGTCGTTCGGCGACACCCTGGTGTCGGTCACCGGCGCGGGCAGCGGGATCGGCCGCGAAACGGCGTTCGCGTTCGCGCGGGAGGGCGCCGAGCTGGTCATCAGTGACATCGACGAGGCGGCCGTCAAGGCCACGGCCGCCGAGATCGCCACCCGCGGCGGCGTCGCGCACGCCTACGTCCTCGACGTGTCCGACGCCCAGGCGGTGGAGGCGTTCGCCGAGCGGGTCAGCGCCGAACACGGCGTGCCCGACATCGTGGTCAACAACGCCGGCATCGGGCACGCCGGCGGATTCCTGGACACCCCGGCCGAGCAGTTCGACCGGGTGCTCGACGTCAACCTGGGCGGCGTGGTGAACGGGTGCCGGTCGTTCGCGCGCCGAATGGTGGACCGCGGCACCGGTGGCTACATCGTCAACGTGTCGTCGATGGCCGCCTACGCGCCGCTGCAGTCGCTGAGCGCGTACTGCACGTCGAAGGCGGCGACCTACATGTTCTCCGATTGCCTGCGCGCCGAACTGGACGCCGCCGGGGTGGGCCTGACCACGATCTGCCCGGGCGTCATCGACACCAACATCATCAACACCACCCGCTTCGACGCGCCGGCGGGAAAGGGCGACCGGGTCGACGGGCGCCGGGGTCAGCTGGAGAAGATGTTCGCGCTGCGGCACTACGGCCCGGACAAGGTCGCCAACGCGATCCTGTCGTCGGTCCAGAAGAAGAAGCCGATTCGCCCCGTCGCGCCGGAAGCCTATGCGCTGTACGGTCTTTCGCGCGTGGCACCGCCCGGCCTGCGTAACGCCGCGCGGCTGCGGGTGATCTGACTCCTAGGGCCCCGCGCGCGTCGCGCCCTGGCGTCCCGTCAGCAGCGCGCCGCCGATCGCGAGCAGCCCGATGATCGCCAGCGGGATCGACCACGTACGCCGGCTGCCCACCGACGATTGGCATTGCGCCACATAGTCGGTGTGGGGAACGACCTGGTTGAGGATTGGGATGTTCGCCACACTGTTGTTGTTGGCGCTTCTGGCCGCGGACAGGTCCGTGGCTACGGCGTTGCCGCACCCGATCGAATGGCCGTTGCCGTCCGAAATCGACACCGGCGCCAAGAGCCCGATCACACCGGCCAGCAACAGCACGGCGCCCACAGCGAGGATCAACCGTCGCAGCGTCACGATCTCGCCTTTCTTCGTACGAGTTTTCGATCGGTGGGAGATTAGCCGCTGCACCGGACCGGTAAACCCCGATGGGGTTCGTCACCCGGTTCGTGGGTATTCCGCCGCGGTAGCCGAGAAGGGGGACTAACGGGTGGTATTGATTGCGACGCGGGACGTGGCCGCGCCCTGTGAGCGGGTGTGGGAAGTGCTGGCCCAAGGGTGGACCTACACCCAGTGGGTGGTGGGCAACAGCCGCATGCGGGCCGTCGATCCGAACTGGCCGGAGCCCGGGTCTTCGATCAGGCACTCGATCGGCATCTGGCCGCTGGTGATCGACGACGCGACGGTGGTGGAGGAGAGCGAGCCGCCGCACAAGCTGGTGCTGTGCGCCCGCCTGGGGCCGCTGGGCGCCGCGCGGATCACGATGCTGCTGCACGAGACGCCACAGGGCTGCCGGGTGGAGATGATCGAGGTGCCCGTCGAAGGCCCGATGGGGGCGGTTCCCAATTCGCTCGCGTTGGCCGCGGCCTACCCGCGCAACAAAGAATGCCTCTGGCGGCTGGCGGCTCTGGCGGAGCGCAAGGTGCCCAGCCAGGTGAAATGAGCGCACGCGACACCGCCGACGCCGTCGTCATCGGGGCGGGACACCACGGACTGGTCGCCGCCTCGATGCTCGCCGACGCGGGCTGGGACGTGCTCGTGCTCGAGGCCCAGCCCGAACCGGGCGGCGCGGTGCGCAGCGCCGAGCTGACGCCGGGCTACATCACCGACCTGTTCAGCTCCTACTATCCGATGACCGTGGCCTCGCCCGCGATTTCGGCGCTGGGGCTAGAGGACCACGGCCTGCGGTGGTCGCATGCGCCGGCGGTGGTCGGGCATCCGCGCAACGCGGCCGACGACGACCCGCCGATCGTCTATCCCGACCCGGCGCGCACGGCAACGGAATTCGCGCGGAGGGAGCCGGCGGACGGCGACAACTGGTGGCGCCTGGTGGAGTTGTGGCAGCGAATCAAGGCGCCGCTGCTGGACGGGATGCTGGCGCCCTTCCCGCCCGTGCGCCCGCTGATGCGGCTGCTGGCCAAACTCGGTACGTCGGAGGCGCTTCGGGTGGCGCGCCTGCTGGTGCAGCCCGCCACCACCATGGCCAGCGAGCTGTTCGCCGGCGAGGCGCCGCGAGTTCTGTTGCTGGGCAACGCAATGCACGCCGACGTCCCGCCGGACGCACCCATCAGCGGCGCCATGGGCTTCCTGATGACGATGTTGGCCCAGGACTGCGGCTGGCCGGTGCCCGTCGGGGGTTCGGGGCAGCTGACCGCCGCCCTGGTCAGCCGCGCCCGCTCGGCGGGCGCGCGAATCGAATGCGACCAGAACGTGTCCCGCATCCAGGTCAAGGGCGGCCGCGCGGTCGGGGTGACCACCGCCGGCGGGCGGACGGTCGAGGCGCGGCGCGCGATCGTCGCCGACGTCACCGCCCCGCGGCTGTTCTGCGACATGCTGCCCAGCGATGCGTTGCCGCCCAAGCTGTTACGCGACCTCGAGCACTTCATGTGGGACCCGCCCGTGGTGAAGGTCAACTACGCGTTGGGGAGTCCCATCCCGTGGCGGGCAAAGGGCCTGGGCGAGGTGGGCACCGTGCACCTGGGGGCCGACGGTGACGGGCTGGTCCGTTGGATGGCCGACCTGAACACCCGGGTGGTGCCCGAACACCCCTTCATGCTGCTGGGGCAGACCACCACGGCTGACCCGAGCAGGTCGCCGGTGGGTACCGAAAGTGTTTGGGCCTACACGCATTTGCCGCGCAACGTGGCCGACGACGCCTCGGCCGACCGGCTGGCCGACGGGGTGGACCGGGTCATCGAGGAGCACGCCCCGGGCTTCGGGTCGGCGGTGATCGACCGCACAGTGCAGCGGCCGTCGGACCTGGAGGCCAGCGACGCCAACCTGCACATGGGTGCGCTCAACGGCGGCACCGCGCAATTGCAGCAGATGCTGATCTTTCGCCCGGCGCCCGGCATGGGCCGTGCCGAAACCCCGGTCCAGGGACTGTATCTGGGCAGCGCGTCGGCGACCCCGGGCGGCTCGGTGCACGGCGCCTGCGGTCGCAACGCGGCCAACGCCGCGTTGGCCGCCCAGGGGATGACCGGCTGGCCGCGCCGCAATCTGCGCCGCGCCGTGTTCTCGCTGACGACCGGTAAGCGCTAGCCCTTTTCGGCGATGTCCTCGAGCACCGCGAACATGGTGCGAGTCGGCACACCGGTGCCGCCCTTCGGGGTGTACCCCCACGGGCCGCCGGTGTTGTAGGCCGGGCCGGCCACGTCGATGTGCGCCCAGCCCACGCCGTCGGCGACGAACTCGCGCAGGAACACGCCGGCCACCAGCATGCCGGCGAAGCGCTGGCCGCTGATGTTGGACAGGTCGGCAACGGTGGATTTCAGGTCGTCCTTGAGTTCGTCGGGCAGCGGCATCGGCCAGCCGTTCTCGCCCACCCGCTGCGAGATCGCGGCGACCCGGTCGCGGAACTCGTCGCTGCCCATCACCCCGGGGATCCGGGCGCCCAGCGCCACGGTCTGCGCGCCGGTCAGCGTCGACGTCTCGATCAGGTAGTCCGGGTTGTCCTCGCACGCGCGCACTATGGCGTCGGCCAGGATGAGCCGGCCCTCGGCGTCGGTGTTCTGCACCTCGACGGTGATTCCGCCGTACTGGGTCAGCACGTCGCCGGGGCGCTGCGCCGTGCCCGACGGCATGTTCTCGGCCATCGGCACCGTCGCGATCACGTCGATGGGCAACCGCAACTGCGCGGCCAGCGCCACCGTGGCGATGACCGCGGCCGCACCGCCCATGTCCGACGTCATGTGGTGCATGGATGCCGCCGGCTTGATCGAGATGCCGCCGGTGTCGAACGTGATGCCCTTGCCGACCAGGGCCACCTTCTTCGCCTGTTTGGGTTTCTTGGCCAGCTTCGAACCGCGGTGCGTCAGCCGCACCAGCCGGGGCGGGCGCGACGAGCCCTGGCCGACGCCGATCACCCCGCCGTAACCGGCCTTCTGCAGCGCCTTCTCGTCGAGCACCTCCACCTCGAGGCCCACCGATTCACCCAAAGACCTTGCCCGCCTGGCAAATTCGGCGGGGAAGAGGTGACTGGGCGGCGTGTTGACGAAGTCACGGGCGGTGGCCACCGCGGTCGCCACGGCCGCGCCGTGCGCGCTGGCCGCTTTGGCGTCCTTCGAGGCGGACAACACGGTGATCTTGCGCAGACCTTTGTCTTTCGGCGCCGTCTTGTCGCTGCGGAACTCGGTGAACCGGTAGCTGCCCAGGATCAGCCCTTCGACGGTCGCCGAGCACACGTCGGCGCTGAAGTCACCGGGCAGCGTCACGATCGCCGCCTCGGCGGTGCCCAGCGACCGCGCGGCCACCCCGGCGGCGCGGCGGATCGTGTCGGCGGCCCATTCGGGCCGCGGCTTGCCCAGCCCGATCGTCAGCACGCTGGACACCGGCAGCGACGGCACCACCAGGCGGTGCACCTGCTCGCTGCCGCCCGTGGCGTCCAGGGCCCGCAGGCCCGATTCGATCTCGGCGACCGCGTCCGCGGGCAGGAGCGACTCGCCCGGGGCAACCGCCGCGCCGGGTGAGTCCTCGTCGCCGGAGGAGACGACCGGGACGATCAATACCGAAGAGCCCGCCCCGCGTTTGGGCAGCGACGTGGCGACGTTTACGGAGGGGCTTTGATAGCTCAATTCGGTGGTCACGGGCATTTACCCTAATCGCTCCGAGCCCGCCCCGGGATCGGCGGCGCCCCCACGCTGCAGCTCGTAGGCGGTGACGGGGACGTCGAACCCCTTGAGCTGCAAGGGGCCACGGGCCGTCGCCGGCCAATCCGGCAACCGCTCGTGCAGGGCGGAATCGGCCAAGATCTGGCACGGGGCCGCGGCCCCGACCAGACGCGCCGCCAGGTTGACCGGGCTGCCGAAGTAGTCCCCGTTGATCGCCAGGACGGCGCCGTACGCGAGGCCCGCGCGGACCTGCAGCCCCTCCTCGCGGGCTCGCGGATGGTCGACGAGATCGACCGCCGCCCTGGCCAGGCGTTCGGGGGAGCCGCTCACCCACATCACCTCGTCGCCGATGAACTTCACCACCCGGCCGCCGTCGCGATGCACCACGTCGGCGACGGTTCCGGCGAACTCGTTGAGCAACGCGGAAAGCTGCGCGGGGGCCAGCGCGCGGGTGAGCACGGTGAAGCCGGACAGATCGGCAAAACCGATGCCGCACACCACGCTTGCCGACGTGTCGCGGAGCACGCCCTCGAAGTGCGTGCGGGCCCCGGTCAGGTGATGGCGGTGAACGACGTCGATCAACGCGCCGATCCGCGGGACGAACTCCGCGACCGCGCGGTACGCCTGCGCCGTGGCGAGCTCGTCGTTGGTGTAGGTCATCTGGATGTCCGGTGTCCCGGCGCGAATCGCGGTCGACTCCGCCTCCGCGAGCCGGGCCATCGCGGCGCCGAGCACCCGCAGCAGCCCGAACGCGCCCTCCTCACCCACGACCGTTCTCAACGCGACCCAGGTGGCCAGGGCGTCCACGTCGGCCTGGCTGAGCACCGGAACGTCGGGGCCGGCGACGGTAAGCCCGAGCAAGCCCCAGGCGTGGGCGACCTCCTCGGGCGACAGGCCGAGTTGTTCGGCGGCGGTCGCGATGGTGTGGGTCGGGCGTCCCGACCATTGCAGGACGTCCCCGGCGAGGCCGAACAGCCGGCCGCGCTGCTCGGCCTCCACCATCTCGTCGACGGTGAACCCGAGCTCGTCGAGGTACTTGATCAGGTCGGCCCGCTCGCGCGGGTTGGCGATTCCGGCAGCCTCAAGGGCTTCGAAGTCCCAGGAATCGACCACCCAGCCAAGTGTGCCAGCTCCCGGGATTAGGGTGAACCGTCGTGACCGATGACCTACAGCACGGCCCGCTGGAAGACCGCCACCGCGAACTGGGGGCCAGCTTCGCCGAGTTCAGCGGCTGGCTGATGCCGGTGTCGTATGCCGGCACCGTCAGCGAACACAACGCCACCCGCAACGCGGTCGGCCTGTTCGACGTCAGCCACCTCGGCAAGGCGTTGATCCGGGGGCCGGGCGCGGCCGAATTCGTCAACTCGACGCTCACCAACGACCTGAGCCGCATCGGGCCCGGCAAGGCGCAATACACGTTGTGCTGCAACGAATCCGGCGGCGTCATCGACGACCTGATCGCCTACTACGTCGCCGACGACGAGATCTTTCTGGTGCCCAACGCCGCCAACACCGCGGCGGTGGTCGAGGCGCTGCAGGCGGCCGCCGGGGCCGGCCTGACGATCACCAACGAGCATCGCTCCTATGCGGTGCTGGCGGTGCAGGGCCCGCGATCGGCCGACGTGCTCGGCGAGCTGGGCCTGCCGACCGACATGGACTACATGGGCTACGCCGACGCCTCGTATTCCGGGGTGCCGGTGCGCGTCTGCCGCACCGGATACACCGGCGAGCACGGCTACGAGTTGCTGCCGCCGTGGGACTCCGCGGGGGTGGTGTTCGACGGGCTTAGTGCGGCGGTGACGGCCGCCGGGGGCGAGCCCGCCGGCCTGGGCGCCCGCGACACGCTGCGCACCGAAATGGGCTACCCGCTGCACGGGCACGAACTGGCGCTGGACATCTCGCCGCTGCAGGCCCGCTGCGGGTGGGCGATCGGCTGGAAGAAGGACGCGTTCTTCGGCCGGGACGCGCTGCTGGCGGAGAAGGCGGCGGGACCGCGGCGCCTGCTGCGGGGCCTGCGGATGGTGGGCCGCGGCGTGCTGCGTCCCGGTTTGGCCGTGCTCGCCGGAGAGGCGCCGGTGGGGGTCACCACCTCCGGGACCTTCTCCCCGACGCTGCAAGTCGGCATCGCGCTGGCGCTGATCGACGCCCACGCCGGCGTCGAGGACGGCCAGCGCGTCATGGTCGACATCCGCGGCCGCGCCGCCGAATGCGAGGTCGTGCGGCCGCCCTTCGTCGAGGCGAAAACCCGTTAGCGCCGCAGGTTCGGGTGAAAAGCCCGATCGCAGGCGGATATACAATCAGCGCCATGGCCAGCGACTCCCCTGAGTTCACGGTTTCACGGTCGGCCAACCCCGTCTCCGACGCCGAGCGTGAATCCATCCTGGCCGAGCCCGGATTCGGTAAGTACTTCACTGACCACATGGTGTCCATCGACTACGACGACGACCAGGGCTGGCACAACGCGCGCGTCATCCCGTACGGCCCGATAGAGCTCGACCCCTCGGCGATCGTGCTGCACTACGCGCAGGAGATCTTCGAGGGGCTCAAGGCGTACCGCTGGGCCGACGGCTCGGTGGTGTCGTTTCGGGCCGAGGCCAACGCCGCGCGGATGCGGTCGTCGGCGCGGCGGCTCGCCATGCCCGAACTGCCCGACGAGCTGTTCATGGGCTCGCTGTGCCAGCTGATCGCCGTCGACAACGCCTGGGTCCCCGCCGCCGGGGGCGAAGAGGCGCTGTATCTGCGCCCGTTCATCATCGCGACCGAGCCGGGGTTGGGCGTGCGGCCGTCCAAGCGGTACCGCTACCTGCTGATCGCCTCGCCCGCCGGGGCGTACTTCAAGGGCGGCATCAACCCCGTCACCGTGTGGGTGTCGACGGACTACGTGCGGGCCAGCCCGGGCGGCACCGGCGCCGCCAAGTTCGGCGGCAACTACGCCGCCTCGCTGCTGGCGCAGGCCGAGGCCGCCGCGCACGAGTGCGACCAGGTGGTTTGGCTGGACGCCGTCGAACGCCGCTTCGTCGAGGAGATGGGGGGGATGAACATCTTCTTCGTGTTCGGCAGCGGCGGGTCGGCGCGCTTGGTCACCCCGGAACTGTCCGGGTCGCTATTGCCGGGCATCACCCGAGATTCGTTGCTGCAGTTGGCGATTGACGCCGGGTTCTCCGTCGAGGAGCGCAAGATCGACATCGACGAGTGGCAGAAGAAGGCCGCCGCCGGGGAGATAACCGAGGTGTTCGCGTGCGGCACCGCCGCCGTCATCACCCCGGTCTCGCACGTCAAGTACGGCGATACGGAGTTCACCGTCGCCGACGGTAAGCCCGGCGAAGTGACGATGGCGCTGCGGGACACGCTGACCGGCATTCAGCGGGGCACCTTCGCCGACACCCACGGCTGGATGGCCCAACTGGGTTAGGTCGCCCGCCCGGCTAGAAGCGCACGAGCCCGGCGAGCGCCACGGCGCTCACCGTCGCGGTCAGCTCGATGACGGCGCCCAGCACGTCACCCGTGATGCCGCCGAACCGGCGCACGCAGTGCCGCACCAGCACCGCGCCGCAGGCCACACCGGCCAGCACCGCCACCGGTCCCTGCCACCACCGCGGCCCGGCCGCCAGCGCGACGACGAGCAACACCGCGACCCACGCCGCCACCACGGCCACCGGCTGGCTGCCGGCGACCCGCGCCCCCAGGGAGCTGCCCGCGGCCGCCGGCACCGATCGGCGGCCGGCCAGCACCGCGGCCACCCGGCCCGCGAACACCGTCACGGCGATGCCGGCGATCCCCGGCCTGCCCGCCGCCCCGAGCGCCGCGAAGGCCAGCCCCTGCAGCGCGACCACCAACACGATCGCCGCGGCGCCGAACGGCCCGGTCGACCCGTCGCGCATCACCGCCAGGGCGCGCTCGGGCGGCCCGTAGCAACCCAGCCCGTCGGCCGTGTCGGCGACGCCGTCGAGGTGCAGGCCGCGGGTGGCCAGCAGCAGCGCCGCGACCGCGAGCAGCCCCGACAGCGGGCTGGACGCCCCGAACGCGTGGGCCCCGCCCCACGTCACTGCGGCGGCGAGCACACCAAGGACGGCGCCCACCACCGGCAGCGCCGTCAGGGCGCCGCGGCCCATCGGCCCATGCCGCGAACCCGGCACGGGCAACACCGTGCCGAACGCGAAAGCCGTTGCCAGCGAACGGATCACAGTGGGGGAGCGGCCCGCTCGGACACGCCGGCCTGGCTGAATGTGGCCATCGACGACAGCGCGCCCACCGCGGCGCGCAGCACGGGCAGCGCCGCCGCGGCGCCGCTGCCCTCGCCCAGCCGCATCCGCAGGTCCAGGATGGGCTCCAGGCCGAGCTCGGTCAGCGCCAGGGCGTGGCCGGGCTCGGTGGACCGATGACCGGCCTGCCACCACAGCCGGGCGCCGGGGGCCAGCCGTTCGGCGACCAGCGCGGCGGCGGTCACGGCCATCCCGTCGAGCAGCAGCGGGGTGCGCCGCACCGCGGCCTGCGCGCAGAAGCCCGCCAGCGCGGCCAGGTCGGCGCCGCCGGCGCAGCGCAGCAGCGCCACCGGATCGGGCAGCACGAGGCGCGCGCGGAACAGGGCGTCGCGCACCGCGGCCGTCTTGCGCGACCAGCCGGCGTCGTCGATGCCGGTGCCGAAGCCCACCACCGCGACCGGTTCGGCGTTGGTCAGCGCCGCCACCAAAACGGCGGCGGGGGTGGTGTTTCCGATCCCCATGTCCCCGGCGATCAGCAGGTCGGCGCCGGCGTCGACCTCCTCGTCGGCGATGGCTCGTCCCGCGGCGATCGCGGCGACGGTCTCCTCGGCGCTGAGCGCGTCCTCGACGGTGATGTCGCCGCTGCCGCGCCGCACCTTGTGGGCGCCGATCCGGTCGGTCAGCGCCTCGCCCGCCACCGCCAGGTCCGCGACGCGCACCGTCGCCCCGGCGATGTCGGCCAGCACGTTGATCGCCGCCCCGCCGGCGTCGATGTTGGCGACCATCTGCGCGGTCACCTCCGGCGGGTAGGCCGAGACCCCGGACCGGGCGACACGATGGTCGCCGGCGAACACCACCACCCGGGCGCGCTCGAATTGCCTTGGCGGGCAATGCCCTTGACACGACGCGGCCCACACCGAAAGGTCCTCGAGGCGGCCCAGCGCGCCCCGGGGCTTGGTCAGCGTGTTCTGGCGGGCGCGGGCGGCCGCGGCGACGCCCGCGTCTGGCGGCGATACCGGGGCGAATTCCATCAGGCCCCCGACGGCTTGATCGGGACCGCCTGCCCGGCCACCACGAGCACCACCCGGTCGCACAGGTCGGCGACGCGCTGGTTGAGGCTGCCCAGTTCGTCGGCGAACCGGCGCCCGGACGCGGTGGCGGGGACGACGGCCAACCCGACCTCCGGGCTGACCAGCACGAGCGTGGAGTTGAAGTCGCTGACCGCGGCGAGCACCTCGCCGACCGGCGCCGCCACCGACCCGCCGTCCCAGCCGTGGCGGTCCAGCGCGCCGGTCAGCCAGGCGCCCAGGTCGTCGACCAGCGTCGGGGTGTCCGGCGAGGCGCGCAATTGGCTTGCGATGTCATCGGTTTCGACCGTCGACCAATGCCCGGGCCGGCGACCGCGGTGCTCGGCAACCCTGTCCGCCCAGGCCGCATCGCCCGCGCCGGCCGGGCCGGGCGCCAGGTAACAAACCGGCTGGCCGGCCGGCAGCGCCCCGGCGATCGCGTCCTCGGCCCACCGCGACTTGCCCGACCGGATCCCGCCGAGCACCAGCGTGCGCACCGCGCTCAGGCGGCTTTCCGGCTAATCGACACGGCTGCCGCGCTGCACTTGGGGCCGCGGCGTCCGCAACCGCCGCATCTGCGACGCCCGGCTGGCGGCGTACAACCCCAGCTTCCACCGGCTTTCGGTGTTGTCCGGGAACTTGGCGTCCACCAGCTTGCTCACCTTGCGGCCCAGCAGCAGCCCGTCGGCCATCATCACGGCCATCAGCAGCAGCATCGCCGGGGAGACGTAGAGCTGCAGCTGCGGCGTGGTGAACATGGCGAACATCAAAAACAGCGTCGCCGGCATGAACAGGCCCAGCAGGTTGCGCCGGGAGTCCACCACGTCGCGCGCGTAACGCCGCACCGGGCCCTGGTCGCGCGGCAGCAGGTACGCCTCCTCGCCGGCCATCATGCGCTCCCGGCGCTCCGACATCCGGGCGCGGTTGGCCGCCCGCTCGGCCTTCTGCTCCTCGCGGCTGAGCTTGGGGCCCGACAGCGACTTGCGGCGCGCCCGCGCCTCGGCCGCGGTCATCGGTGCCGGGGCAACCGGGCCCTTGCGCCGCGTCTGGTCGCGCTTGGGGGTGGGCCGGCCCTTGGGGCTCGTCCCGCGCGACCCGCGCGCCGTCGTCTCGGGGGCACCTTCGGCGTCGAGCGCCGCCGCGCCCCCGCCGAGGTCCTCGTCTTGGCCTTTCTTACGGCCCATCAACTTCACAGGAGCCAGGTTACTTCGCTGCTGGGCCGCCCCGGAATTGGCTTGGAGTGCCTTGCTATTAGACCTGCGTCAGCACGTCTTTTGGCCCTACTCTTACACGTGATGAACGGCTGCCGCTGATGGACGACGGGTCGATGGCCTCGGATGACGGTGCCTTGGGCCTCGCTCCCGGCCGTCTGCAGCTGCCGGCCATGCTCGTCTTGGTCGCCCCCGATTGCTACGGCGACAGCATGACGGCGGTGGAGGCCTCGGCGGCCATCGCGACCGGGTGGACCCGGTCCCGCCCGGGCGACCGGTTCATCGTCGCCCCGCAGTCCGACGGCGGCCCGGGGTTCGTCGAGGTGCTCGCCAGCCGGCTGGGCAAGGCGCGCCGGCTGCGGGTGTCCGGCCCGCTGTCCACGATGGTCGAGGCCAAGTGGGTGTTCGACCCCGCCACGACGACGGCCTACCTGGAGTGCGCACAGGCGTGCGGCCTGACCCTGCTGGGCGGTCCGCCCACCCCCGAGACCGCGATGGCGGCCCACAGCAGGGGAGTGGGACAGCTGATCGCCGAGGCGCTGCGGGCGGGGGCGACGCGGATCGTGGTCGGGCTGGGCGGCAGCGCGTGCACCGACGGCGGGCAAGGCATGATCGCCGAGCTCGGCGGGCTGGATTCGGCCCGCCGCCAGCTGGCCAACGTGGAGCTCATCGCCGCCTCCGACACCGAATATCCGCTGCTGGGGCCGTGGGGGGCGGCCCGGGTGTTCGGTCCGCAGAAGGGCGCGGACACCGTCACGGTCGCGGCCCTGGAGGTCCGGCTCCAGGCGTGGGCGCTGATCCTGGAAGCGGTGGCCGGCCGCGACGTGAGTTCCGAACCGGGCGCGGCGGCGGCCGGCGGCATCGGCGCCGGGCTGCTGGCACTCGGCGGCCGGTGCGAGTCGGGCGCGGCGATCATCGCCCATCACACCCGGTTGGCCGACGACCTGGACGTCGCGGAGCTCATCGTGACCGGCGAGGGCCGGTTCGACGAGCAGTCGCTGCACGGCAAGGTGGTGGGCTATCTCGCCGACGCGGCCCGGCCGCGGGGGGTGCCGGTCATCGTGCTGGCCGGACAGGTCGGCCTGGACAACGCCACGGTGCGCTCGGCGGGCATCATGTCCGCCCTGTCCATCGCCGATCACGCCGGATCGGTGCGGCTGGCCCAGGCCGACGCGGCCAATCAGCTCATGGGTTTGGCCTCGGTGGTTGCGGCGCGACTCGGGAATAGCGGTCCTGCAAGGTACCGTTGAGCTAGTGGACTTTCTCGGGCCCAGCCTGAAGACCCAGCCAACGAGAGGCATGTAGGAGAAGCAATGACGGTGCAAAACGAGTCGAACGCCAAGACGCACGGCGTGATCCTGACCGAGGCCGCCGCCACCAAGGCCAAGTCCCTGCTCGACCAGGAGGGGCGGGACGACCTGGCGTTGCGTATCGCGGTCCAGCCGGGCGGGTGCGCGGGCCTGCGCTACAACCTCTTCTTCGACGACCGGACGCTGGACGGCGACCTGACCGCCGACTTCGGCGGGGTGAAGTTGACGGTGGACCGGATGAGCGCGCCCTACGTGGAGGGCGCGTCCATCGACTTCGTCGACACCATCGAGAAGCAGGGCTTCACGATCGACAACCCCAACGCCACCGGTTCGTGCGCCTGCGGCGACTCGTTCAACTGACCGGCTAGCGGCTCGTACTCAGTACGAGCCGCCGGTGCGCAGCACGTACGAGCACACCATGATCTGGCCCCGCTGAAACAGCAGCTGGGCGATGCCCTGCAACTCACCGCGCAGCGGGCCCCCGGTCGCGGGCGCCGCCCGCATCGTGAACAGCGCCTGGGCCTGGTACTGCGACAGGTAGACGATCTTGTCGATCGAGGTCACCTCGACCTGGGAGAACTGCTTGCGGAAGGCGTCGCTGCTCAGCTTGGCCAACGCCTGGTCGGACCGCTTGTCGCGGACGGCGTCGTACATGCCGCACAGCGCGTTGCGCTCGATCTCCTCGATGTCGCGGTGGTCGAGCGCGTCGAGGTAACCCTGGATCGCGGTCTTGGCCGCGCCCTCGGAGAACGACGTGCCGGTGTTGGCCCCGTTGGTGCGCACGCCGTAGACGATCGCCACGGTCAGGGCGGCCGCGAGCGCGATGGCCAGCAGCAGGCCGATGATCAGCCGCCGCTTGGACCGTCGCGGCGGGTAGGGCATCGGCGGCGGTGGCTGCCCGGCATAATTGGCGGGCGGCGGACCGCCGGGGCGGGGGTCATCGGGGAATTCGAGCGGCTGTGATTCGGCCGGGGATTCAGGCCCGCTGGGTCCGCTTCCGCCGACGCTGTGGTTCGGCGAGTGCGGACCTGCCATCGTGGTCTCCTACGGTGGTAGTCGGGACTTGTCAGCGGGGCTGGGTGCGGGATACCCCGACCGGGCATCGTTTCCCGCGACGCGAGCGAGTTCCCTAGGGAGGCTAGCGCACCGCTTCGCGCCGACCGTGGACACAGCGACGGTCCGAACGCGTGCGTAAGCTAGATAACCTTGCTAACGAAGGGCGGAGATATTCGTGACGATCGCGGTGACAGGTTCGATTGCGACCGACAACTTGATGCGGTTCCCCGGCAAATTTTCCGAGCACCTGCTGGCCGAGCATCTGCAGAAGGTATCCCTCAGTTTCCTCGTCGACGACCTGGTGATCCACCGCGGCGGCGTGGCGGGCAACATCGCGTACGCCATCGGCGTGCTGGGCGGTGAGGTGGCGCTGGTCGGCGCGGCCGGCGACGACTTCGACGACTACCGGCAGTGGCTGCAGTCGCACAACGTCAACTGCGACAACGTGCTCATCTCGAAGACGGCGCACACCGCGCGTTTCACCTGCACCACCGACGAGGACATGGCCCAGATCGCGTCGTTCTACCCCGGCGCCATGTCGGAGGCCCGCAACATCAAGCTCGCCGACGTGGTGTCCTCCATCGGCGAGCCGGACCTGGTGATCATCGGCGCCAACGACCCGGACGCGATGGTGGTGCACACCGAGGAGTGCCGCAAGCTCGGGCTGCCCTTCGCGGCCGACCCCTCCCAGCAGCTGCCCCGGCTGTCCGGCGACGAGATCGACAAGCTCGTCGACGGCGCCGCCTACCTGTTCACCAACGACTACGAGTGGGAACTGCTGCTCAACAAGACCGGCTGGTCGGAGGCCGACGTGCAGGGCAAGGTCGGCCTGCGGGTGACCACGCTGGGCCCCAAGGGCGTCGACATCGTCGAACCCGACGGCACGACGACGCACGTCGACGTGGTGCCCGAAACGAGCCAGACCGACCCCACCGGCGTCGGCGACGCCTTCCGCGCCGGGTTCCTCACCGGCCGCAGCGCCGGCCTGAGCCTGGAGCGCTCGGCGCAGCTGGGCTCGCTGGTCGCGGTGCTGGTGCTGGAATCCACCGGAACGCAGAACTGGGACTGGAACCGCGAGACCGCGGTGAGCCGGCTGGCCGGCGCATACGGCGACGACGCGGCCAACGAGATCGCCGCCGTACTCGCCTGACGGCGCCGCGGGTCGAGTGTGCGCCCGCGGCTTCGCGCGTGCGCTGAGGGCGCGAAATTTGAGAAATCTCCGCCCAGCGCACGCGCGAAGCCCTCATCGCACACTCGGCTTGAAGCCGACGGCGTCAGAGCTGGACGGGGTAGACCGGCTCGCTGATCTGCGGCACCACGCTGTGCTCGACGAAGATCGCGTGCCAGAGCATGAAGATCAGCAGCGTCCACAGCCGGCGGCTGTGGTCGCTGACGCCGTTGCGGTGCTCGTCGAGCATCCGCCGCACCGCGGCCAGGTCGACGAGGTGACCGGCCTGTGACGACGCCACCATCCCGTTGGCCCAGTCCAGCAGTTCGCCGGCGCGCAACCAGTGCCGGATCGGCACCGGGAACCCCAGCTTGGGCCGGTGCAGCACGTGCGCGGGAACGATCGGCTCCAGCGCCCGCCGCAGCGCGTACTTGGTGGTGGTGCGGGTGATCTTGGCCTCGACCGGCAGCCGCGAGGCGACGGCGAACACCTCGGGGTCCAGGAACGGCACCCGCAGCTCCAGCGAGTTGGCCATCGTCATCTTGTCGGCCTTGACCAGGATGTCGCCGCGCAGCCAGGTGAACAGGTCGACGTGTTGCATCCGGGCCACCGGGTCCCAGCCGACCGACTCGGCGTACACCGAGGCGGTGACGTCGGTGTGGGTCCAGTCCTCCCGGAAGCCGGGCAGCGCTTCCCGCAGCTGGGCGTCGGAGAAGCTGCGGGCGTTGCCGTAGTAGCGCTCCTCGAGCGTGAGCGAGCCGCGGTGCAGCAGGCTCTTGCCCCGCATCCCCTCGGGCAGCGGCCTGGACACCTTGCCCATCGACCGTCGCAACGGCCGCGGCAGGTAGTCGAATGGCTTGAGCGACAACGGTTCCCGATAGATTGTGTAGCCGCCGAACAACTCGTCGGCGCCCTCCCCGGACAGCACCACCTTGACGTGCTTGCGGGCCTCGCGGGCGACGAAGAACAGCGGCACCAGCGCGGGGTCGGCCACCGGTTCGTCGAGGTACCACACGATCTCGGGCAGGGCGGCCACGAACTCGTCCGGGTGCACCACCTTGGCGATATGGCGGGCGCCGATCGCCTCGGCCGAGGCCACCGCTACGTCGATCTCGGAGAACCCCTCGCGCTCGAAACCGGTGGTGAATGTGATCAGCTTGGGGTTGTGCCGGATGGCCAGCGCCGCGATGGCGGTGGAGTCGATGCCCCCGGACAGGAACGCCCCGACCGTGACGTCGGCGCGCATGTGTTTGGCCACCGAATCCTCGAGCACCGCGGTGATCTCGTCGTAGCGGGCCTGCTCGGTGTCGCGGGTGATCGGTGTGGCGGCGAAGCGGGGCACGAAGTAGCGGGTGATCTCGGGCGGCCGCCCGGGCCGGATCCGCGCGTAACAGCCCGATTCCAGCCGGCGCACCCCGCGGTGCAAGGTCTCGGGCTCGGGCACGTATTGCAGCACGGTGTAATGCTGGACGGCCCGCTCGTCGATGCGGGTGTCGAATCCGCCCAACTCGGCCAGGTCCAGCAGGCATTTCTTCTCGCTGGCCACCGCCGTGCCGCCGGCGCCGGTCGCCATGAAGAGCGGCTTGATGCCGAAAGGGTCTCGCGCACAGAACAATTCGAGCGTCGCGGTGTCCCACAGGGCGAAGGCGAACATGCCGCGCAACCGGGTGAGCACCCCGGCACCCCAATAGTGGTAGCCGGCGACGATGGCCTCGCCGTCGCCGTCGGTGGCGAAAACCGCGCCGTGCGCGTCGGAAAGCTCGGCGCGCAGCTCAAGGTAGTTGTAGATCTCCCCGTTGAACACCAGCACGTAGCGGTCGGGCGCCTCCGGCGGGCCCCAGCGCAGCGGCTGGTGCGAATGCGCGATGTCGATGATGGACAGCCGGTTGAAGCCGAAAACGACAGAGCCGTCCGCGCCGGGGTCGGTCCACGTGCCCGGCTCGTCGGGGCCGCGGTGGCGCATCAGGTGCGACGCGCGCGCGATCGCGTCGTCGGCCCGGGCGGCAGAGTCGGCACCGGCACTGTCCGGGGCAGCGACAAACGCCAGCAGACCACACACGGCGCCCCAGTATGCCGCACTTTGGACGCGCCCGTGGCGGACGCACCCGCGCCCCGCTCGGCGGCGTGGTCTACGCTGCGTAGTATTCGATATCCGAGCAGGAGGCGCCAACGTGACACCTCGCGAGCAGGCCCGTTCGCAACGTGCGTCGCAGGGCAGTTTTCGGGGCCTTTTTCGCAGCCGTTCCGGGGGCGTTGGTAAGGGCCTGCCCCGCCGCCTGCGGCCGCTGGCGCTGGCCGGCACCTTCGCCGTATTGGCGGTGACCCTGAGCGGATGCAGCTGGTCGGATGTGCTGGGCCTGGGCTGGCCGAAGGGCATCACCCCGCAGGCCCAGATCAACCGCGAGCTGTGGGTCGGAGCGACGATCGCCTCGCTGGTCGTGGGCGTGATCGTGTGGGGCCTGATCTTCTGGGCGTCCGCGTTCCACCGCAAGAAGGCCACCGACACCGAGCTGCCGCGCCAGTTCGGCTACAACATGCCGCTGGAGCTGGTGCTGACGGTGACGCCGTTCCTGATCATCTCGGTGCTGTTCTACTTCACCGTGGTCGTGCAGGAGAAGATGCTGCACGTCGACAAGGACCCCGAGGTCGTGGTCGACGTCACGGCCTTCCAATGGAACTGGAAGTTCGGCTACCAGCGGGTCGACTTCAAGGACGGCACACTGACCTACGACGGTGTCGATCAGGCGCGCAAAAACGCGATGGTGTCCAAGCCCGAGGGCAAGGACGCCCACGGCGAGGAGCTCGTCGGCCCGGTGCGCGGGCTGAACACCTCGGACCGGACCTACCTGAACTTCGACAAGGTCGAGATCCTGGGCACCAGCGACGAAATCCCGGTGCTGGTGCTGCCCACGGGCAAGCGCATCCAGTTCCGGTTGGCCTCCGCGGACGTGATCCACACCTTCTGGGTGCCGGAGTTCCTGTTCAAGCGCGACGTGATTCCCAACGCCGAGGCGAACAACTCCGTCAACGTCTTCCAGGTCGACGACATCCAGAAGCCGGGCGCCTTCGTCGGCCACTGCGCGGAGTTCTGTGGCACCTACCACTCGATGATGAACTTCGAGGTGCGGGTGGTGCCGCCCAACGACTTCAAGGCTTACCTGCAGCAGCGGATGGACGGGAAGAGCAACGCCCAGGCGTTGCAGGCGATCGGCCAGGCGCCGCTCGCGGTGACCACCCACCCGTTCGACACCCGTCGTGGCCAGTTGGCCGGAAGCCAGCAGTAGGTTAGGACACCAAATGCATATTGAAGCCAGGCTTTTCGAATTCGTCGCCGGGTTTTTCATTTTGGTTGCGGTGCTTTATGGCGTGCTGACCGCGCTTTTCGCCACCGGCGGCGAGGAGTGGGCGGGCACCACCGCGCTGGCGTTGACCGGCGGGCTCGCGTTGATCGTCGCCACCTTCTTCCGGTTCGTGGCGCGCCGCATCGACACGCGGCCCGAGGATTACGAGGGCGCCGAAATCAGCGACGGAGCAGGTGAATTGGGCTTCTTCAGCCCGCACAGCTGGTGGCCGATCCTGATCGCGCTGTCCGGCTCGGTGACCGCGGTGGGCATCGCGTTGTGGCTGCCGTGGCTGATCACCGCGGGGGTGATGTTCATCCTCGCTTCGGTCGCCGGATTGGTCTTCGAGTATTACGTCGGCCCCGAGAAGCACTGATTCGCCGGCATTAAGGTCACAATCAGATCACGTGCTCTGTGGCGGGTTCGCCAGGACTTCTTTGCCCCTGTCCGTTCGGTAATGTTTTGCCCAGGCAAATGAGAATTTCCCATGCGCGCGCAACCAGATAGCCGTGGTGCCTTGCGCGCTGGTGAGGCAGTTGGACAGGGCAGGAAACGATGAGCGGGCCGAAACCCCCGGAATGGGAACCTGAGGAACCCGATTCCGTGAACGAGGCTCCCCACGAACCGGATCCGGGTGCCGAGCCGGCGGACGTCGCCGAACCCGGTCCCGACGACGAGCTCGAACCCTTGGACGAAGCGGCCGAGCCCGCGGCCGACCAGACGGGCCAGACCGACGCCTATTCGCGGGCCTATTCGGCCCCGGAGTCGGAGCATTTCATCAGCGGCCCGTACCTGCCGGCGGATCTGCGGCTCTACGACTACGACGCCTTCGACGAGTCGGTCGACGACGAGGACACCCACGGCGCACCCCGCTGGCCGTGGGTGGTCGGGGTCGCCGCCATCGTGGCCGCCATCGCGCTCGTGGTGTCGGTGTCGCTGCTGTTCGCGCCCACCTACACCACCAAGCTGGCCAACCCCAACACCACGACCACCGTCCCGTCGACCCCGCCGCTGCAGGACGAGATAACGACCACCAAACCACCAGCGCCGCCCCCATGGCCC
>NZ_LZJX01000073.1:0-10519 GCF_001667595.1 Mycobacterium sp. E2989
TCGCCGGGCTGGGACAGCGAACCGTCCTCGATCTCGGGGTCGCCCAGCGGGCTCGAGGCCCATGCCTCGCCGACGGTCAGGTCCTCGTGCGGGAGGGCGGCGAAGGTCGTCGACTGAAAGTCTTCGATGGCGCTCATGGCTGTTCCTCACTGTGGTCGCGACCCCCGATGGGCCGCCGTCACAGGTAGGAGCAGCCAGCCCGGACGGCGCGGACACTTTTTTCGGGAAAAAATGCGGCGAATACCTCATGCGCCGAAGCGGTCAATCGCGCACAGTAGGTTGACGAGCGCTCGAGAACCGGGCGTGAAAGGACTGCCGTGTCATTGTTGGGAAGCCTGAAGGCGGCGCGGGCCGAGGCACGGCGCGCCAGAGACGCCGAGTTCGCCCGCCTGGTCGCATTGCCGCCGACGGAGGAGCTGGCCGCGCAACTCATGGCCGCATTCGGGCCCGACGGGCCCAAGCGCGGCAAACCGTTGACCCAGTACGACGTCATCAAATGGGTGCTCCGCCGTGCGGAGTTCACTTCCCGCGGCCAGCGAGCCATGAGCTTCAAGAAGCTCGTCGGGCCCGTGCGTGAGGCCCTGCAGGTGTTGGAGCACAGCGAACTGGTCTACCTAAGCGTCGGGGGCGAGGGGAAGCCCGACAAGTGGCATCCCACCAATCGGGGAATGGTAGCGCTGGACGAAGGGTATGACGCTGTCGCGCAATGCATCTCGGCCCGACGGCTAGGGCAAGACGGAACCCGGTGAGCCGCGATGCAGGCGCCACCGAGGCCGAATTGTTGGGATCGGGAGCGCGGCCGGGACGGTTCGCTGGCATAGCGATGCAGACCATCGCCCGAGGACACACGCGAAAGGAACGAACATGAAGTTCAGGGGCCGCGCGCAGCACGACCCGGCGCTCAACCAGCAGGCCGCCGCCGTGGCGGCGGAAATCCTGCGTCAACCGGTTGAGGCGGCCACGCGATGCGAGCAGACGTCGACCAAAGCCATGCAGATGTATCCGTCGGCCGGGGGCGAGGTGAATTGGCGAAGCGTGCCCAACGGCACCGGCCTACCGAAGAGTTTCATCTTGGCCGTCACCGCGTCCGGCATCTACGCGCTCGAAGACAAGCAGCACCGAGGCGTCCTGGTGCCCGGCAACGTCCTCAAGGCGTGGGATCGCTCGGGCTTTCGGGCCCAGGCCGGCAACGACGTGGCGGCCAGGGCGCGCGGGCTGGCCGACGACCGGCAGATCATCACCCTGTGGCTGCCGATCGACGGCGACAGCGGCCGGGTGGCGCAGCAGATCGCCGCGCAGCGGGCGGCTTCCGGCCAGCGCATCCCGGCCCTGCCGCACGCCTTCGTCATCGCCAAGGACGAGTCGGGCCAACGCATCATCGACGCGCTGGGCGCGGCGGCGGCGCCGCCGCAAGGTGCCGGGCCGAACATCGTCATCGGCGGCCGGCGGCTCGAAGACATCGTGGCGGGCGCCGCGCCGCAACGCCCGGCCGCCGAGCGCCTGCGCGAGCTCGAGGAGCTGCGCGCGGCCGGGGCGATCACCGACGCCGATTACACCCGCAAGCGGGCCGAGATCATCGCGGCGATCTGAGTCGCGAGTGCCGGTGGGCGCGGGCCCCGGGGGCGCCGCCCGCCCGCGGCACGTCGTTGCGCGGCGCGCGCGGTCAACCCGGCTATGCCCGTGCCGTTGCTCGTTTCCTACCGCCACGACGAGATCGGCGAAGACCATCCCCGCCGATCGCCTTCATGTGCCCCTGAGCGCGCCTTACACCTTGGCGATGCTCACCCGGACCCCGTCGCCGATGTCGGCGCCGTCGGCGGGTTCCCCGAATTCGAAACGGGTGGCAAGGATCTCGCCGGCGATCAGGTCGCGATGCGCGGCCGCCCAGTCGGCCCGCTCGGCCGGAACCGACATCACCACGGCGATCCGGTCGGACACCTCCAGCCCGGTCGACTTGCGCAGCTCCTGCAGCTCGCGGATGCGGTCCTTGGCCCAGCCCTCGGCCTCGAGCTCCGGGGTCACCGTGCCGTCCAGCACGACCAGACCGGAGCCGTCGGGCAGCGCCGCCGTGTAATCCGGGTCGGCGGCCACCAGCCGGGAGCTGTATTCCTCGGGTTGCAGCACCGCGGGCCCGGCCGTCAGCGTGCCGTCGGGGTTGACGACGCCCTCCCCCGCCTTGACCGCCTTGATGGCGGCCTGCACGTCCTTGCCCAGCCGCGGCCCGGCCACGCGGGCGTTGACCGTGAGCTCGAAGGAGCCGTAGGTGTCGATCGCGTCGGTCAGCTCGACGCTCTTCACGTTGAGCTCATCGGCGATCAGGTCGGTGAACGGCTCCAGCCGGCGCGGGTTCTCCACGGCCACGGTCAATTTCGGCAGCGGCAGGCGCACGCGGAGTTTCTTGGCCTTGCGCAGGGAAGACGCGGCCGAGCACACTTCGCGGACCTGATCCATCGCGGCGACCAGGTCGGGGTCGGCGGGCAGCGCTTCGGCGCCGGGCCAATCGGTGAGGTGCACCGACCGCCCGCCGGTGAGGCCGCGCCAGATGATCTCGGTGACCGATGGAAGCAGCGGCGCGGCCACCCGGGCCGTCACCTCGAGCACGGTGTGCAGGGTGTCGATGGCGTCGGCGTCCTCTTCCCAGAACCGCGAACGCGACCGTCGCACATACCAATTCGTCAACGCCTCGGTGAACTGGCGCAGCTGCTCGCAGGCCCGCGAGATGTCGCAGGTGTCCATCTCACCGGTCAGGTCGTCGCGCAGTTCGGCGAGCTTGGCCAGGATGTAGCGGTCCAGCACCTGCGGCGAATCGGTGCGCCAGGTGCCGACTTTGGGCGCGTAGAGGGCCAAGAAGCTGTACGCGTTCCACAGCGGCAGCAGCACCTGGCGCACGCCGTCGCGGATGCCCTGCTCGGTGACGATCAGGTTGCCGCCCCGCAGGATCGGCGAGGCCATCAGGAACCACCGCATGGCGTCGGAGCCGTCGCGGTCGAACACCTCGCTCACGTCCGGGTAGTTGCGCAGCGACTTGCTCATCTTCTGGCCGTCCGACCCGAGCACGATCCCGTGCGCGACACAGGTTTTGAACGACGGGCGATCGAACAGCGCGGTGGCCAGCACGTGCAGCGTGTAGAACCAGCCGCGGGTCTGCCCGATGTACTCGACGATGAAGTCCCCCGGGTAGTGCGTGTCGAACCACTCCGCGTTCTCGAACGGGTAGTGCACCTGGGCGTACGGCATCGAGCCCGAGTCGAACCACACGTCGAGCACGTCTGGGATGCGGCGCATGGTGCTGCGGCCGGTCGGGTCGTCGGGGTTGGGCCGGGTCAGCTCGTCGATGTAGGGCCGATGCAGATTGGTGGGCCGCACCCCGAAGTCGCGCTCCAGCTCGTCGAGGCTGCCGTAGACATCGATGCGCGGGTACGCCGGATCGTCGGACTTCCACACCGGAATGGGGCTGCCCCAGTACCGGTTTCGCGAGATCGACCAGTCGCGCGCGCCCTGCAGCCACTTGCCGAACTGGCCGTCCTTGACGTGTTCGGGGTACCAGGTGATCTGCTGGTTGAGTTCGACCATCCGGTCGCGAAACGCGGTGACCGCGACGAACCAGGACGACACCGCGCGATAGATCAGCGGGTTACGGCAGCGCCAGCAGTGCGGGTAGGGGTGCTCGTAGGTCTCGTGGCGGAGCAGCACCGCGCCGTTGGCCGCCGCGGGGCCGCTGCCGTTCTTCAAATCCCGGATGATGTTCGGGTTGGCGTCGAAAACGCGCTGCCCCTGGTAATCCGGGACGCTGGCGTCGAAGCGGCCCTTGGAATCGACCGGCGTGACCGGCACGATGCCGGCCTTGTCGGTGGTCGCCATGTCGTCCTCGCCGTAGGCCGGCGCCATGTGCACGATGCCGGTGCCGTCCTCGGTGGTGACGAAGTCCCCGGGCAGCACCTGAAAAGCCTTGGGGCTGTCCATGAAATACGGGAACGGCGGCACGTAGCGGGTGCCGAGCAGGTCGGCGCCGGAGAAGGTGCCCAGGATCTCGGGCTCGTCACCCAGCTCGCGGGCGTACGCCGCCAGCCGGGGCTGCGCCAGCACGAAACGACGGTCGCCGGCCGCGACCTCGACGTAGGTGACCTCGGGATTGACCGCGACGGCCAGGTTCGACGGCAGGGTCCACGGCGTGGTGGTCCACACCAGCAGGTGGGCGCCGGCCAGCGGGCCGTCGGCCACCCGGAAGCCGACGGTCAGCGCCGGGTCCTGGCGGCTTTGGTAAACGTCGTCGTCCATGCGCAATTCGTGGTTGGACAACGGGGTTTCGTCGCGCCAGCAGTACGGCAGGACGCGGTATCCCTCGTAGGCCAGGCCCTTGTCCCAGAGCTGCTTGAACGCCCAGATCACCGATTCCATGTAGGACAGATCGAGCGTCTTATAGTCGTTGTCGAAGTCGACCCAGCGGGCCTGCCGGGTGACGTACGCCTGCCATTCGTCGGTGTAGCGCAACACCGAGGCGCGGCACGCGTCGTTGAACGCGGCGATGCCCATGTCGTCGATCTGCGATTTGTCGTTGATGCCGAGCTGGCGCTCGACCTCGAGCTCGGCGGGCAGCCCGTGCGTGTCCCAGCCGAACCGGCGCTCCACCTTGTAGCCGCGCATGGTGCGATACCGCGGGACGATGTCCTTCACGTAACCGGTGAGCAGATGCCCGTAGTGCGGCAGCCCGTTGGCGAACGGCGGGCCGTCGTAGAACACGTATTCTTCTGCGCCGTCACGGCGGGCGATGCTGGCGCGGAACGTGTCGTCGCGGGCCCAGTAGTCGAGGACTTCGAGCTCGAGGGCCGGGAAGTCGGGTGGGCCGCTCGCCGGCTTGGGATAAGCCCGGGCTTGCGCGTTCTCTGTCACGGTGGCGTCGTCTCCTGCGTGCCTATGGCCAGGCCGGGGACGACGACGCGCTGTCTGCGCGAGCGCCGCGGTACCACCCCGCTTGCCACGCCGTCGCGTGGCCGCTCGTTTCCAGGCTGTGACGGGCCAACCCGTTCGGTTCTACTGAGCCGGCCAGAGAACGAAGCCGGCTGTTCTTCCGAAGGCTCCCCGGTGATGCCGGATCGACGCCAGTGGCTCGATTCTACTCAGGCGCGGCACCCCAAGGGGCTACCTGGCCTCAGGAAACACCTGCGGCCGGGTAGCCCCTTGGAGCCCTGGTTGGTCGCTGTTCATCGATCAGGCCTGGATTTCGAGCACACCGGCCCGCAGCAGCGCCGCGTACAGGTGGCGCAGCGGGATGCTCAGCAGCCGGGTGGCGCCTTCCACCAGCGGGTCGCCGGCGAAGACGGGGGTGTTGGCCTTGCCGGCGGCCTTCTTGCGCACCGGGGCGGTCTCGCCGTCGCGCACCACCTTCAGTGTGCGGGCGGGCGCTACGGTGGCCACTTCGTCGTAGAGAGCTACGGTCATGGTCGTCTCCTGACGGGTTCGAACGGGGACTGATTGGATGGACGTGCCCCGTCCCGTAGCGGTTCCGATCCCAGAACGCTTGGCCGATAAGCCAGTTAGCGTGCGACGCCTCAGCCGAGAACGCCGTGCCGGAGACCGGATCGGGACGAGACGGAGTTCGGACTTCGGTCCGGACTGTCGCTGGAACTCATGTGTCCCTCACCTCCTCGTGGTCACGACGCATGCGGGGCCCGCACGCGATCACGCGCAGCATGAGGAGCAGAAACCCGACGACCGTCGGAGATCCGCACCCCTCTCGTCAGAGCTTTGGCACCACACGACGTGTCCGATGTCCGGAAGCCACCTGGGCTCAACCCTTAAGCCGGGAGGAGCTGTCCTGACCCGGGGCGTCTTTCGACGTTCGGGGTCAGTGGCCTGTATTCGTGTAGACGCCTCACCTAACGAGGTGCTTACCCGACCGATAATGCACGACGGGTCCGACGCGGTCAAACCCATCGGCGCGGGGTTTCGCAATCTTTACGTTTCTGTGCGGGGGCCCCACAGGTTTCTGCCAGGATCACCGCCCTGACCTGCGCAAACGCGCATGCGTCCAGGGCGGAGGTCGTCGGCGTGTCGCCGCCGTGGGCGCACACCGAAAGCCGTGGGCGCACACGCGAAACGGCGCCGGCGGGGGTCAGCGCTCGATCAAGCCCTCGAGCCGCCCCACGGTGTCGATGAACTCCTCGACCATGTCGAGCACCACCGCCCGCGTCGGACGAACCCGGTCAAGAGAGCCCACGACCTGGCCGACGAAGTAGGTGGCCAGCTCGCGCGCCTTGGCCCCGGGGTGGGCGGCCGCGGAGTTGATGCGCACCTGCGGCTCGGTGACCAGCGCGGTCTGCAAGGGCATGCCGAGGGGGTCGGGTTTTTCCGGGCGGTCCCATTCGTCGGTCCAGGCCGTGCGCAGCATCCGCGCGGGCTTGCCGGTCAGCGACCGCGACCGCACGGTGTCCGAGGAGGTGGCGGCCAGGAACTTGTCCTTGACCACCGGCGGCGTCTCGGCCTCCTCCGTGGTCAGCCACACCGAGCCGCACCAGACGCCCCCGGCGCCCAGCGCCAGCGCCGCCGCGATCTGGCGGCCACGCGCGATGCCGCCCGCGGCGAGAACCGGCACCGGCGACACCGCGTCGACGACCTCGGGCACCAGGACCATGGTGGCGACCTCACCGGTGTGCCCGCCGGCCTCGGTGCCCTGCGCGACGATCAGGTCGACCCCGGCGGCCGCGTGCCGTTGCGCGTGCCGCGTGGTCCCGGCCAAGGCGGCCACCAGCACGTCGTGGTCGTGGGCGCGTTCGACGAGATCCGCCGGGGGCGGCCCGAGCGCGCTGGCGACCAGCCGGACGCCGTCGTGGGCGAACGCCACGTTCAGCAGCGGCTCGTAACCCTTGGGCGAAATGTTGAGCCCGCCGGCGGAGGCGCGCGCCTCCTGCGCCGGCGCGGTGATTCCATAGCGGGCCAGGATGTCGTCGACGAACGCGCGGTGTTCCTCGGGCAGCCGCGCCCGCGCCTGCGCGGCGTCGATGCCGCCCTCGTCCGCCCCGACGTACTTGGGCGGCAACAGCAGGTCCACCCCGAAGGGCTTGCCGCCCGTCTGCTCGGCGATCCACGCCAGCTCGCTGTCGAGTCGCTGGGGGCTGTGCGCGACCGCGCCGAGGACGCCGAAGCCGCCCGCGTTGGTCACCGCGGCCACCACATCGCGGCAGTGGCTGAACGCGCAGATGGGGAATTCGACGCCGAGCATCTCGGCGACTGTCGTTCGCATTGCCCGACGCTAAAGAGCTATCGATCGATATGTCAATCGATTACGGCCGCCGCCGGCGACCGCCCGTCCGGCGGCCAGCTGGACACCCCCTCTTCGAGCGGCACTTGCAGGCTGTGCAGGATCGAGGCGACCATCCGCCAGGCGCCGATGGCGGTGACCAGCTCGATGAGAACCGTTGTGTCACCCTGTAATTCACGCTCGCAGGCCGCCCAGCTGGCCGCGCTCACCGCGCCGTCGCGCACCACATCGTCGGTGGCGGCCAGCACCGCCCGCTCGACTGCGCCGAAGCCGTCGTGCGCCTGCCAGTCCCGCACGCCGAGCAGGTCGTCGGGGGCCACCCCCAGCCTCGACGCCACCCGCCAGTGCTGCGTCCATTCGTAGTCGCACGCCGTGAGCCAGCCGATCCGCATGATCACCAACTCGCGCAACCGCGGGTCGAGCGCGCCGTGCCACAGCATGGTGGCGAGCAGGTCGTTGATGGCGCGCGCCAGCGGCGGGTGGTTGAGCAGCACCTGGAAGATGCTCAGCTCGGCCATGTAGTTGGGCACGGCCGCTTCGTCGGCGGCGGCCGTCGCCTCGTCGAGCGGCAATTTGGGCACGCGAGCTGTTGTCATGGTGAGCACTTTCGTCGGGCGCGATCACCGGCCATGTTAGTCAGCAATCCCCACGCCAAGGCCCGAACGCCGCGACATGGTTACCACCCGCGCGAAACCCCCTGCCGCAGAGCGTCTTACGAGCGGCGCCTAGAGCAGTCCGAGCAGCCGCAGGTCGGTCACGTACTTGACGATGACGGGCGCCGACACGTGCGGGATGTCCGGATCGTCGCCGTCGGGACCGAGCTTCGCCTCCCGCACCGCGGCGCGGAACCGCTCGGTGGGGGCGAGCGAACCGCGGCCCGGGTCCCCGGGCTCGACCTGCTGTCCGCTCGGCAACTGCAGCAGCGGGTGCACCGAATGTTGGCGCTGACGCTCGGGCAACTCGCGCAGCGCGGCCTCGAACCGCCGGAACCAGTCGCCGAAGTCGTCGATCCGCTCGATCGGGTGACCGGCCTCGATCAGCCAGTCGACGTACTGATCGATGCCGATGCCGTCGTCGTGCGGGTTCATCACGTGATAGGTCTCGAACCCCTCGACGGCATGGGCACCCAGCTTGGTGATCGCCTCGGCGACGAATTCGACCGGGAGCGCGTCGAAGTGCGTGCGCGGGCGGTTGCCCCCGGCGTCGAGGCGATAGAACGAGCGGGGGGCGATGCCGGTGGCCGCGATGCTCAGCACCATGCGGGTGAACACGTCCGACAGGTTGAGCTGGCCCGCGTAACTGGTGTCGGCGAGGATCATGTCGCAGCGGAAGACCGAGACCGGCAGCGCGCACAGGTCGTTGGCCTCGCGCAGCAACACCTCGCCGGCCCACTTGCTGTTGCCGTAGCCGTTGGAGTAGGCGCCGTCGACGACCCGGGTGGGGCTGACGACCCGGATGTCGGCGTCCTCGGTGAACGCCGCCGGGTCGACGCCGTCCCCGACGTTCGCGGTCGAGACGTAGGTGTAGGGCTTGAGTTTGGTGGTCAGCGCCACCCGGATCAGTTCGGCGGTGCCCGCGACGTTCGGCCCGAACAGTTCGCTGTACGGCAGCACGCCGTTGACCAGGGCCGCCGAGTCGACGATCAGGTCGACGGTGTCGGCCAGCCGCTGCCAGGTGTCCTCGTCGAGCCCGAGATTCGTCGCGGACTTGTCCCCGGCGATGACCTCCAGGTGGTCGGCGGCCAGCTCCGTGAAGTGGTCGAGCAGCCGGGGATCCCCGCTGTCGAAGGTCGCCCGCAGCCGCCGCCACGCCTCCTCGTCGGAGCCGGCCCGCACCAGGCAGATCAGCTTGCCGTCCACCAACTCCAGCTGCTCGAGCCACTGCAACGCCAAGTACCGGCCCACAAAGCCCGTCGCCCCGGTCAGCAGGACCGTGCGCACCATCGAGCTCGGACCCGGCAGCGCCGGCGCCGCGCTCAACGTCTCGGCGTCGATGAACTTGTCCAGCGTCAGATCGCTCGCGTACACCTCGGTCGCGTCGCGGCCGTGCACCGAGGCAAAACTGGCGCCGCGTCGCCGTGCAGCCACGAAATCGCTTGCATGACAGTCTAATTGCTGACTCAGGCTGCGCACGGACGGTGCGTCGAAGACAGCGCGCACGGGCAGCGGGATACCCAGGGTCGCGTGGATCGCGGCGACCAGGCGCATCGCGGACAGCGAGTCGCCGCCCAGGTCGAAGAACGATTCCTCGACCCCGACGCGCGGCACCCCCAACACCTGGGCGTAGATGTCGGCCAGGGTCTCCTCGACCGGCGTGGCGGGCGGGCGGTAGCGATCGTCGTCGGTGTATTTCGGGGCGGGCAACGCGCGACTGTCGAGTTTTCCGTTGACCGTCAGCGGCAACGCGTCCAGCACCACCACCGCGACCGGAACCATGTAGGCGGGCAACCGATCTGCCGCCGCCGCCCGCAGCGCGGCCGGGTCCGCCGTCCCGGTGACATACCCCACCAGCCGCCGGTCGCCCGGGCGGTCCTCGCGGGCGATCACCGCCGCCTGCTCGACCCCGCCCAACCCGGCCAGGACGGCGCGAACCTCCCCGAGTTCGATGCGGTGGCCCCGGATCTTGACCTGTTCGTCGGCGCGGCCGAGATACCGCAGTTGCCCGTCCGGGCCCCAGCAGACCAGGTCGCCGGTGCGATACATCCGGGTCCCGGGCGCGCCGAAGGGGCACGCCACGAACCGCGACGCGGTCAGGGCGGCCCGACGCACGTACCCGTAGCCCATCCCCGCCCCGGTCACATACAGCTCGCCGATCACCCCGGTGGGCACGGGCCGCAACGACGCGTCGAGCACGAAGAGCGCCGCCCCCGGCACCGGCGAACCGATCGGCGGCGTGCCGGACTCGGGCTCCAGCGGCGCACTGATCGCCACGCACATCGTGGTCTCGGTGGGGCCGTAGAGGTTGAGCATCGTCCGCCCGGGCGCCCAGCGGTCCACCACCTCCTCCGGGCACGCCTCGCCGGCCACCACCAAGGCCGCGTCCAGCCCGTCGGGCGCGAGCATGCCGGCCTCCGAGGGAGTTTGGGTGAGCACCGTGACCTCTTCGGCGCTCAGCAGGGCGTGCAGGTCCTTCGGGGACCGGGCCGTCGCGTCCGGCACCACCAGCACCCGTCCCCCGTGCAGCAGCGCGCCGAAGATCTCCCACACCGACACGTCGAACACCAGCGAATGGCTCTGCGACCACACGCCGGCCGCCCGCACG
>NZ_LZJX01000074.1:0-832 GCF_001667595.1 Mycobacterium sp. E2989
CTCGCGCATCAACCGGCCCGATTCGTCGAGCACCGCCTCGATGCGGTCGACGGCGTCGCCGGATCGCGCCGCGGCCGCCCGCAGCCGTGGCAGCGCGACGTCGGTTCGCGCCGCGATCGCGGCCTTGATCAGTTCGGCCTTGTTGGGAAAGTAGTTGTAGAGGCTGGCGCTGGTGACGTTCGCGGTGCGGGCGATCTCACGGATGGTGGCGCGGGAGTAGCCCGCCGTGGCCACACAACGCATGGTGGCCACGATGATTCGCTGGCGGGTGTCCTCGCCGCTGGCGCCCACCGGGCGTCCCCGCTGCGCCCGCGTCACCGTGCTCCGCCCACTCGCGTGTCCTGTCCGCCGGGCTCTCGAAGCCCGACAGCATCGAATATAATCGACTGATCGATTAGCCCGGGGGTTCGCGGAGGCAAATGAGCGTTCTGCCGTCACAGCTGGGGCGCCCGGTGGGTGCCGATGGCGAGCAGACCCGCGCGCGCGTCATCGCCGCGGCGATGCGGTGCGTGGCCGAGATGGGCTACTCCCGCACCACTATTCGCGAGATCGCGCGGGCCGCCGACATGACCAGCGGCAGCCTGTATCACTACTTTGCGAACAAGTCCGAGCTGCTGGACGCCGCCGTCGAGGAGATCGAGGGAATCGCGCTGCCGCGGCTGCAGGCCGCGGCCGAACGGGCCGACGGCGTGGTCGAACGCCTCGCGGCGGTGTTGGACGAGACGAACCGGTTGATGCGCGAGTATCCCGACCTCGCCGCCTTCGAGTGGGTGATCCGCGCGCAGGGCACCGGGGCGCTGGATCCGCACCTCGAGGCCGGCGCGGGATTCGA
>NZ_LZJX01000075.1:0-82430 GCF_001667595.1 Mycobacterium sp. E2989
GCCGCGTTGGCGATCGCGCTGGTCGCCGGCGTGGCGGGGGGCCGACGACGGGGTACCGGGAGTCGGTCAGGTTGAACGGGTCGATGGTTGCGCCTCGCGTCAGGCAGTGATCTTCGTAACTGAACCAAGGCCCCGTTAGGACCCCTAGCGCTCGGTTTCGGCACTAGGTAACCGGCACGTCATCAACGTCCCTGCGTCAAGCCTTCCCGAGCTTCCGCTTCGGTCATACCCATTACCGCGAAGTGGAGGATGGAAGTCAGGGTCTTGAACTCGGTCGCTTCTACGACCGAATTGATCGTGCCCGCCCGAACGGTCGAGCGCGGCCTATCGCACTCGATGCAGAGAACCCCGAAGGCTTCACCGTGGTCGTGCAGTTGCAGTTTGATGCCGGTCATTGCGCGAGTTTGCATTCGAAGGCCGCGGGCGTCTACGTCGGTGAAGCCATACGACCGGACCTGTGTTTCTTCCCAGTCAGCACGGCTAGCGGGCATGGTCACAACCGTCGGGGTACCTACTCCGCGCCACAATCGGCCGATGAAACCCTGTGTGTCGGGATATGAGTCCCGGCCGACCCGCGCGTAGTCGACGTTCGGTGATACCCGCCCAACAAGATAAAGGGAATTATCCCGGTGCCGGTAGACCGACAAGCGGGTGTCGTTCGAGTAGATGTTCACCGAAGTGGCAAGTTCGCGCAGAAGAATGTTGACGATGTCGATTAAGCGAACGGTGTGCGCGGTGACGCGGTTGCTAAGGTCCTCGACTTGCCGAATCAGATGGGTGTTCTGAATGGTCAATTGGGTGAGCGTAGGGCGATGCCTGGTCCGTTCATAAGCGATGGACGCAACCGCGATTGCTAGGCCCACCAGTAGCAGAGTCAAGACGATCGGGCGGACCCAAAGCCACGATGCGCCTATCCCGGCCATCCCGAGGACACCGGCGCTCAGCGCCGTGAGCACGTCCGAGGTGCATTCGCGCAACCACATACGGCATCGCTGCCGCCGGGTCAAAGGACTCTGGCTCGACGACGCCATTATGCAGACAGGTACTGACCCAGCGCTTCGACTAGGCGAGCGTCAATTCCCGCTGCCGCTCTCGCCAATGTGAACTGTGTGGAGAACCACGGAGAACCTCGATGATCGCCGCAGCTGCAGCGGCAGCATCCGCATCCGCATCCACAACGTCGTCGCTGACCATCACCAGATTGATCAAAACGCTGTCACCGTCACCGATTTCAACCCGCAACTGTGACACCCCATACCGTTCCTTCTCGAATCCTTCGAGGCAGGCGCGCATCTCGGCCAATGCGTCCTCGCGGCTCTGTCCCTCTACCCCGAAGTGCGCACTTGACTGAACACCCATAGCGTCCGCCTCTCTCAAACCTCGACCCGCTACGTCGAGTGAATCGGCAAGTATGTGGAAAGTGTACGGCCCACGCCGACAGGTTGATGTAGTCAGCGACGCACGGCTGTGCATGAAATGCGGCGCGATGGCGTGGGCCACGTTTCCGACCCGCCATGCTGAAAGCGTTGGCCGGCCGAATGATGGGGCACAGGCGTCTACACGGCAAGGGTGGTGACTCACTACGGGGAGCCCGTGACGGAGTCGCGGGGGATTGACGCCTTCTCTCTGCTCAGCTCCGGCCCAGCGGGGAGCAGGGCCAGGACCGGCCACGGCGCCGGGATCGCCGCCGGCAGTCCGAGGTCGTGTGCGGCGTCGTCGTCGTGAATCGCGAAGCGCACCCCGGAGTCGGTGACCAAATAGCGCGCGCCGGCCCGCACGTAGGCGCTCCGCCCGGGCGGCACGTACACGGCGTCCAGGGCGGGCCCGGGGCCGTCGGCCTGCGCCAAAGACATCGGCGTCCGACCCGGCGGGAGCGGCAGCCCACTGCCGACCGATAACGTGACGCCGGGTTCGCCGGGCGGCACAACCGGCCAGGAGACACACAACGCGCTGACGTCGTCCGAAAGCGTCGGCGCCCGGTCGGGGAAGCCGGCCACCGGCAGCGCGTCGTCGATCGGGGCGGAGCGGATCGCGTCGGGCGCCACCGCCACGACGGTGGCCGTGCCCTGGGAGTTGCCGAAGCGCAGGAGGTCGGCGGCCACCTGCCCGATGCGCTGGACGCCGTCGGCAAGCACCGCGTAATACTCGTCACCGCCCGCTTGTGTGACGCGCACCACACTGCCCACCGCAAATCCGGGCAACGCAGCCGCCCTTCCGCCGGCGCCGCGCACCCTCGGCGTCCTGATCGGCGCCGCCTCCGGGATCGCATCCAGCAACGCGGGCGAGACGCGGCGCGGTGCGCGCCCGTCGAGCCGGAGCGCGCGCACCACCGCGGCGTCGGTGACGTCCACCAGGGCCCGCTGCCCGTCGTAGAGCAAGTAAGTCGGCGAACCCGGGCCGGCCGCGACCAGGGTGGCTTGCCCAGCGCCCAGGCGGCGGACCGGCGTTTCGTCGGTGTGCCCCGCGATCACCGTCGTCGCGCCGGGGCCTTCCGTATCGCAGATCGTCCAGCCCGAGTCGGCCGCCGGCAACGGTTCGCCGATGAGCTGCGGCGCGCCCGGGATGCCCAGCAGCGGGCCGCGTTTGGCCCGCGCCAGGTCGGCCTCGGGTGCCGATCGGGGGCTGGCCGCCGTCCCCACGACCAGCCGCGCGGATGCCAGGTTCGGCACCGGGTGCCAGGTATCGCCCACCCGCACGTACAGCGCACCGGATTCCCGCCCCATCACCAGTTGGGCCTCGTCCAGCGCCACCCGTGGCCGCAGCAAACCAGCGAGCCCAGCCACCGCGACGGCGATAGCCGCCAGCGCGCACCCGGCCGTCAGCGCCGCCCCTGACGAGGGCGAGCGTGCGCTGAGCGTGTGGATATCCCCACCCAGCAACGCGCACTCGGCACGACGCAGCAGAAATCGGTGACCGCTGACGTGCAGCCACGTGGTCGGCCGACCCGGCACTGATCCCCCAACCCCCGTACTTCCTGGGCACACGGTAAAGCGGCCGGCCGCGCGGCCGCTTAATTGATCCACAGGCCAGCGAACTTTCGAACCGTGCTTAGGGTAGGTAAAGTTACGGCGTGTTTTCCCACCGCTTAGGTCGCTGGGTGGGCCCGGGGGTTTCTGCAGTGGTCACCGCCGCCGGCCTGCTCGTATCCCCCGCTGCGACGCCGACGGCCTCCGCATTTGACTGCCCGGACGTCGAGGTCATCTTTGCCCGCGGCACCAACGAGCCGCCCGGCCTGGGCCGGGTGGGCGACGCCTTCGTGGACTCGCTGCGCGAGCAGACCCACCTGAACATCCTCCCCTACGGGGTGAACTACGCGGCCAGCAAGCTGCAGCTGCACGGCGGTGACGGCGCCAACGACACCATCGACCGCGTCAAGAAGAGCGTCGAGACCTGCCCGAACACCAAGATCGTGCTGGGCGGCTACTCGCAGGGCGCGTCGGTGATGGACATCGTGGCCGGCGTGCCGATCGGCGGCATCAACTGGGGCAACTCGCTGCCGGCGCAGTACGCCCCCAACATCGCGGCCGTCGCCACCTTCGGCGACGTGGCCGACCGCGCCGGCGGCACGCTGCCCAGCCAGAGCGCGCTGCTGGGCTCCAAGGCGATCGACCTGTGCAATCCCAACGACCCGATCTGCCACGCCGGCCCGGGCAACGAGTGGAGCGGGCACACCGAGGGTTACGTTCCGGTGTACACCACGCAGGCCGCCGCGTTCGTCGCCTCCAAGCTGCTGGCCGGCACCGGCCAGTCGGTTCCCGGCTTCGGACCGCCGCTGGGTCCGGTTCCCGGCAGCACGCCGTCACCGGTCAACGGGCAGACCCCCGGCTCGCCGCCGTCGATCCACGGCGGAACCGCTCCGGCTCCGGCCGCGCCCGACACGGTGACTCCGCAAGCTCCTCTCGTCTGAATCGTTACCGGCCCGCGATCATCGCGCCCCTAACATCGTGGGGTGAGGCTTATTCCGTTGACGCTGGGCGCCGGGCTGCTCGCGGGAGGCGCGATAGTGGTTGCTCCGCAACTGCTTCCGCAAGCGTTCGCCTCGTGCCCCGGCGTTGAGGTGGTATTCGCCCGCGGCACCGACGAACCGCCGGGTGTCGGCAAGGTCGGCGGGGCGTTCGTCAACGCGCTGCGCCAGCAGACTTCCAAAAGCGTTGGCTCCTATGGGGTGAACTACCCGGCCAACAAGGATTTCCTGGCCGCCGCCGACGGCGCCAACGACGCGAGCAATCACATCCAGCAGATGGCCGGCAACTGCCCCAACACCAAGCTGGTGCTCGGCGGCTACTCGCAGGGCGCCGCGGTGGTCGACATCGTCACGGCCGCACCGGTGTCCGGGCTGGGCTTCCGCCAGCCGCTGCCGGCCGCGGCCGCCGATCACGTGGCCGCCGTCGCGCTGTTCGGCAATCCGTCCGGCCGCGCGGGCCAGCTGATGAGCGCGCTGACACCGGAATTCGGCGGCAAGACCATCGACCTGTGCAACCCGGGCGACCCGATCTGCTCGGGCGGCACCCAGTGGGCGGCGCACCTGAGCTACGTGCCGGGCCTGACGAACCAGGCCGCGCGTTTCGTCGCCGCCAAGGTTTAGCGGGTGCGCAGGTCCCGGGTGACCAGGTTGCGCGCTTCCAGCTGGTCGTTCGGCGGGTAGTCGACGCGCACCAGGGTCAGCCCGTGCGGCGGCGCGGCCGCGTAGTCGCTGGAACGGCTTGTGGCGCCGAGTAATTCGCGACACCACGACGCCGGTCGGCGGTGCTCGCCGACGGCCAGCAGCGCCCCGACCAGCGAGCGCACCATCGACCAGCAGAACGCGTCGGCGCTGACGTGCGCGGTGATCAGGTCGCCGTCGCGCGCCCAGTCGAAGCGCTGCAGGTCGCGGATGGTGGTGGCGTTGGGTCGGTGCCGGCAGAACCCGGCGAAGTCGTGCAGCCCCACCAGCTCTCGCGACGCCGCGGCCATCGCGTCGACGTCCAGCGGGCGCGGCCACGCGGTGACATACCGCGCCTGCTGCGGCTGCGCCCCGTAGGGCGCCGTGGAGAGCCGGTACACGTAATGGCGCCGCAGCGCCGAGAACCGGGCGTCGAAACCCGCTGGGGCGCGGGCGATGTCGAGCACTCGAACGTCGGTGGGCAGGAACCGGCCGAGCCGGCGCACCAGCGGCCGGAACTCCGGCTCGCCCACGTGCGGCGAGCGCGGATAGGCGTTCGGCAGCGCGTCCAGCGGCACGTCGAGGTGGGCCACCTGCCCGGTGGCGTGCACGCCGGTGTCGGTGCGCCCCGCAGCGCGCAGGCGCACCGTGGTGCGGAACAGGGTGGTCAGCGCCTCGTCGAGAACCCCGGCCACGGTGCGCTGGCCGGCCTGAGCGGCCCAGCCCGCGAATTCCGTTCCGTCATAGGCGATGTCGAGCCGCAGACGGACGTGATCGTTAACTCTCGTCAGCCTCGTCGGCCTCTTCGGCCTTCTCCGCCTCGGCGCGTGCCTCGATGGCCTCGTCGTGCTTTTCCTCGGCGGCGGCCTCGGCCTCGGTCGCCTCCGAAGCCTCGGTGGACTCCGAAGCCTCCGGCGTCTCGTTGGCCTCGGTCTCGGTCGCCTCCTCGGCCGTCGGACCGACGGCTTCCTCAGGCTCGACCGCCGCCTGAGGTGCCGCCGCCGCCGCGACCGGCGCCTTCTTGGGCGTCTTGGTCCGGCGCGCCCGCTCGGCCTCCGAGGTCACCGTCTTCTCCAGCACCAGCTGAATCACCGCCATCGGGGCGTTGTCGCCCTTGCGCGGCTCCACCTTGATGATGCGGGTGTAGCCGCCGTTGCGGTCGGCGAAGAACGGCCCGATCTCCTCGAACAGCTTGTGCACCACGTCCTTGTCGCGGATCTTCTTGAGAACCTCGCGACGGTTGTGCAGCGTGCCCTTTTTCGCGTGCGTGATCAGCTTTTCGGCATACGGCCGCAACGCGCGCGCCTTCGGTTCGGTCGTCTTGATCTGGTTGTGCTCGAACAGCGACGTGGCCAGGTTGGCCAGCAGCGCCTTCTGGTGCGAAGACGACCCGCCGAGGCGAGGACCCTTGGTGGGCTTGGGCATTGCACTATCTCCTAAGTGGGGCCGACCCCCGTATCAGGTAGGGCCGGGACGGACGTCTTTAGTTGTGTCCGGTTCCTCAGCGGCCGCTGCACGGCCGCATCGTCACCAGACTGATTAAAGCTGTTCGGTTTCCGCGTAGTCCTGGTCGTCGTAGGCGCCCTCGGTGGACCAGGTGCCGGTGGCCACGTCGTAGCCGGCGACCTGCGACGGGTCGAAGCTCGGCGGGCTGTCCTTGAGCGACAGGCCCAGCTGGTGCAGCTTGACCTTCACCTCGTCGATGGACTTCTGACCGAAGTTGCGGATGTCGAGCAGGTCGGACTCGGTGCGGCTGACCAGCTCGCCGACGGTGTGCACGCCCTCGCGCTTGAGGCAGTTGTACGACCGCACGGTCAGGTCCAGGTCGTCGATCGGCAGCGCGAACGAGGCGATGTGGTCGGCCTCGGCCGGCGACGGCCCGATCTCGATGCCCTCGGCCTCGACATTGAGTTCGCGTGCCAGACCGAACAATTCGACCAGGGTCTTACCGGCCGACGCCAGCGCGTCGCGCGGGGTGATCGAGCTCTTGGTCTCGACGTCCAGGATCAGCTTGTCGAAGTCGGTGCGCTGCTCGACACGGGTCGCGTCGACCTTGTAGGTGACCTTGAGCACCGGCGAGTAGATGGAATCGACCGGGATGCGGCCGATTTCGGCGCCGGAGGCCCGGTTCTGCACCGCCGGCACGTAGCCGCGGCCCCGCTCGACGACCAGCTCGACCTCGAGCTTGCCCTTGTCGTTCAGCGTCGCGATGTGCATGTCGGGGTTGTGCACCGTCACACCGGCGGGCGGCACGATGTCACCCGCGGTGACCGCGCCCGGGCCCTGCTTGCGCAGGTACATGGTGACCGGCTCGTCCTCCTCCGAGGACACCACCAGGCCCTTGAGGTTCAGGATGATCGCGGTGACGTCTTCCTTCACCCCGGCGACGGTGGTGAACTCATGCAGCACGCCGTCGATGCGGATGCTGGTGACGGCCGCGCCGGGAATCGACGACAGCAGCGTGCGCCGCAGCGAATTGCCCAGGGTGTAACCGAATCCGGGCTCCAGGGGCTCGATGACGAACTGCGAGCGGTTGTCGGTGAGGACTTCCTCCGACAGGGTGGGTCGCTGAGAGATCAGCATGGTGTTTCTTCTTCTCCTTCTCGGCACCCGCTATTTGATGCCGACTGTGTTGTCCGCTCCGACCCGCCGCGCCCGGCTTCACCGCGCTTGCGATCGTCGCAGCCCTGCGCCGGGTTCAGCGCGGGGAGTCTTACTTCGAGTAGAACTCGACGATCAGCTGCTCGGTGAGCGGCACGTCGATCTGCGCCCGCTCGGGCAGCTGGTGGATCAGGATGCGCTGGCGCTCCCCGACCACCTGCAGCCAGCTCGGGATCGGGCGGTCGCCCGCCGTCTCCCGCGCGATCTGGAACGGCACGGTGTTCAGCGAGCCCTCGCGCACGTCGATGATGTCGTACTGCGACACCCGGTAGCTGGGCACGTTGACGTGCACGCCGTTGACGCTGAAGTGGCCGTGGCTGACCAGCTGGCGGGCCATCCGGCGCGTGCGGGCGAGCCCGGCGCGGTAGATGACGTTGTCCAGCCGGCTTTCCAGGATGCGCAGCAGGTTCTCACCGGTCTTGCCGGAGACGCGGTTGGCCTCTTCGTAGTAGCGGCGGAACTGCTTTTCCATGACGCCGTAGGTGAAACGGGCCTTCTGCTTCTCCTGCAGCTGCAGCAGGTATTCGCTCTCCTTGATCCGCGCGCGGCCGTGCTGGCCGGGCGGGTAGGGGCGCTTCTCGAACGCCTGGTCGCCACCGACGAGGTCGGTGCGCAGCCGGCGCGACTTGCGGGTGATGGGTCCGGTGTAACGAGCCATGATCCTTGTTCCTAGACCCTTCTGCGCTTCGGCGGACGGCAGCCGTTGTGGGGCTGCGGGGTGACGTCGGAGATCGCGCCGACCTCGAGGCCCGCGGCCTGCAGCGAGCGGATCGCCGTCTCCCGGCCCGAACCCGGGCCCTTCACGAACACGTCGACCTTGCGCACGCCGTGCTCCTGCGCCTTGCGCGCGGCGTTCTCGGCGGCGAGCTGCGCGGCGAACGGGGTCGACTTCCGCGAACCCTTGAAGCCGACGTGACCCGACGACGCCCAGGCGATGACGTTGCCCTGGGGGTCGGTGATGCTCACGATCGTGTTGTTGAACGTGCTCTTGATGTGGGCGGCGCCGTGCGGGATGTTCTTCTTTTCCCGCTTGCGGGTCTTCTGCCCCTTCTTGGGCGCAGAGGCTGCCTTCTTGGCTGGTGGCATGGGCGATTACCTGGCCTTCTTCTTGCCGGCGATGGTGCGCTTCGGGCCCTTGCGGGTGCGCGCATTGGTCTTGGTCCGCTGGCCGCGCACCGGCAGGCCGCGGCGGTGCCGCAGGCCCTGGTAGCAGCCGATCTCGATCTTGCGGCGAATGTCGGCCTGCACCTCGCGGCGCAGGTCGCCCTCAACCTTGAGGTTCGCTTCGATGTAGTCACGCAAGTGGGTCAGCTGGTCGTCGGTCAGGTCCCTGGTGCGCAGGTCCTTGTCGATCCCCGTCGCTGCCAGGATCTCGTTCGACCGGGTGCGGCCGACGCCGAAGATGTACGTCAGCGCGATCTCCATCCGCTTGTCGCGCGGGAGATCGACGCCTACTAGTCGAGCCATAGGTGGCGTTTCCTCTTTTTCTATGCGGAGGTCTGATCCCAGCCCGTTCCCGCTCCAAAGTTTGGGGCGGGGCCCGGCCTCCGTTCCGGGCGTGATGAACGGCCTATCCGCTCAGTGGTGCTGGGAGGTCTGCATTCAGTTGTGTGGCAAGCGCTTCGGGTCAGCCCTGACGCTGCTTGTGGCGCGGATCGGAGCAGATCACCATGACCCGCCCATGCCGACGGATCACCCTGCACTTGTCACAGATTGGCTTGACGCTCGGGTTCACCTTCACGGCTGTTCGATCCTGTTCTTCTCGTTGTCTGGTCGGGCTTACTTGTACCGGTACACGATGCGGCCCCGGGACAGGTCGTACGGAGACAGCTCCACCACCACCCGGTCCTCGGGCAGGATGCGGATGTAGTGCTGCCGCATCTTGCCGCTGATGTGGGCGAGCACCTTGTGTCCGTTCTCCAGCTCAATGCGGAACATCGCATTGGGCAGGGGCTCGACCACGCGGCCCTCGACCTCTATGGCACCGTCCTTCTTGGCCATATATCTTCAGCAATCCTCGTCTTTGGTTTCGTATCCTTGAGTGCGCCCATATCGGCGCAGCATTCGCCCGACTAGAAACGTGAGCCAAGGGCAGGAAATTCCAGGAATTCCTAGGACAGGGCACGCAAAAAGTCGGCGCGGATGACGCACCGTTGTCCCACGATACCTGGTCAGGCGCCTGACCCAAAATCGCCAGCAGCGTAATCCGCCGGGCCGGCAACGCGCCGCCTCGACCTGCCGTCAGGGCCCTGACGAGGGCATACTTGAATCCGATGACGAGTCCCGCGAGTCCCGCAGAACCATCCACCCAGCCTCGCAAGCCGGTCCTGCTGACCGTCGACGACGATCCCTCGGTCTCCCGCGCGGTCGCCCGCGATCTGCGCCGCCAGTACGGCGACCGGCACCGGATCGTGCGCGCCGAGTCGGGCCCCGACGCGCTGGAGACGCTCAAGGAGCTCAAGCTGCGCGGTGAGACGGTCGCGGTGCTGATCGCCGACTACCGGATGCCGCAGATGAGCGGCATCGAATTCCTCGAGCGGGCGATGGACCTGTACCCGGCGGCGCGCCGCGTGCTGCTCACCGCCTACGCCGACACCCACGCCGCCATCGACGCGATCAACGTCGTCGACCTCGACCACTACCTGCTCAAGCCGTGGGATCCGCCGCAGGAGAAGTTCTACCCCGTCATCGACGGGCTGCTGGACGCCTGGCGGGCGTCCCCCGAGCACCCGATCCCGCACACCAAGGTGATCGGGCACCGCTGGTCGGAGCGGTCCTGGCAGGTGCGCGACTTCCTGGCCCGCAACGGCCTGCACTACTCGTGGTTCATGGCGGACGAGCCCGACGGCGAGCGGCTGCTCACGGCCGCCGGCGAGGACGGCCTGCGGCTGCCCGTCGTCGTCACCGAGCGCGGCGACACCCTGGTCGAGCCCACCGACGCGCAGCTGGCCGACACCCTGGGCCTGACCACCACGCCGTCGCAGGAGTTCTACGACCTGATCGTCATCGGCGGCGGCCCGGCCGGCCTGGCCGCCGCGGTCTACGGCGCGTCCGAGGGGCTGCGCACCGTGCTCATCGAGCGCACCGCGACGGGCGGGCAGGCGGGCCAGAGCTCGCGGATCGAGAATTACCTCGGCTTCCCCGACGGGGTGTCCGGCGGCCAGCTGGCCGACCGCGCCCGCCGGCAGGCCGAGAAGTTCGGCGCCGAGCTGATCACCGCCCGCACCGCCACCGCGCTGGAGGTCAACGGCCCCAAGCGCACCGTGCGCTTCGCCGACGGCGGCTCCATCGACGCGCACGCCGTCATCCTGGCCACCGGCGTCGCCTACCGCCAGCTGCCCGCGGAGGGCTGCGGCGAGCTGACCGGCAAGGGCGTCTACTACGGCGCGGCGGTGTCCATCGCGTCGGAATGCGCGGGCGAGGAGGTCTACGTCGTCGGCGGCGCCAACTCCGCCGGCCAGGCCGCGATGTACCTGTCCCGCGAGGCCAAGTCGGTGACCATCGTGGTGCGCGCGCCGTCGCTGGACGCCTCGATGTCCTACTACCTGATCCAGCAGATCGAGCAGCGGCCCAACATCACCGTGCGCACCTGCACCGAGGTGCGCCGCGCTGTCGGAGCGGACCACCTGGAGCGGCTGACCCTGGTCGACAACCGGACCGGGGAGACCGAGGACGTCACCTGCGCGCGGATGTTCATCTTCATCGGCGCCGCCCCGCGCACCGAGTGGCTGGACGGGGTGCTCGCTCGCGACGACCACGGCTTCGTGCTTACCGGACCGGACCTGCGCAACGTGTGCGGCTGGACGCTGGACCGCCCGCCGCACCACCTCGAGACCAGCGTGCCGGGGGTGTTCGCCACCGGCGACGTGCGCGCCGAGTCCGCCAAGCGCGTCGCGGCCGCAGTCGGCGAGGGGTCGATGGCCGTCATGCTGGTGCACCGCTACCTGGCCGAATCGTGACCGCCAAGACCCCGTGCGAGCCCGACGAGCTGCGCAGCCTGTTCCTCTTCGAGGCGCTCAGCGACGAGCAGCTGGCGGTGCTGTGCAGCAACGGGCACATCGAGAACTACGAGCCGGGACCCATCTGCGTCGAGGGTGAGCCGGCGACCTGCTTCTACGTCCTGATCGAGGGCGAGCTGACCATGTCGAAGCTCTCCGGCGGCCAGGACATCGAAACCAACCGCACCTCGCAGCGCGGCGTCTACTGCGGGGCCTGGCGGGCGTTCACCGGCGGCAAACAGAAGAGCTACGACGCCTCGGTGCACGTGACCAAGCCCTCCCGGTTCTTCGTGATGGACGCGCCGGTGTTCGCCCAGTTCATGAAGGACCAGTTCCCGATGGCGGTGCACCTGCTCGACGGCATCGCCGTCGGCACCGACCGCACCCGCCGGATCATCGACAACCGGGAGAAGCTGCTGGCGCTGGGCCGGTTGTCGGCCGGGCTGACCCACCAGCTGAACAATCCGGCCGCGGCCACCGTGCGCGCCGCGTCGGAGCTGCGGCAGCGGGTCGCCGGCATGCGCCAGAAGCTCGCGATGCTCGCCGACGGCACCGTCAGCCCGGAGGCCCTGCGGGCGCTGGTGCGGCTGCAGGAAGAGGTCGCGGCCCAGGTGGCCAAGTCGGCCTCGACGAACCTGACCGCGATCGAGACGGCCGATTTGGAGGACGCCGTCGGCGAATGGCTCGAGGACCACGACATCGAGGGCGGCTGGGACATCGCCCCGACCTTCGTCGAGGGCGGCATCGACACCGATTGGCTGGAGCGCATCGCCGCGGCCACCGAGGAGCTCGGCGCGTCGACGTCGCTGGAGAAAGCCATCCGCTGGCTGACCTACACCGTCGAGGGCGAGCTGCTGCTGAACCAGATCCTGGAAGCGAGCAAACGGATTTCGGCCCTGGTCGCCGACGCCAAGCAGTATTCGCAGATGGACCGGGCCCCCTTCCAGGTGGCCGACATCCACGATCTGCTGCGCAGCACGCTGGTGATGTTCGCCGACCGGCTGGGCCGCGACGCCGCCGTGCAGGTGGCCAAGGACTTCGACAAATCGATTCCCGAAATCCCTTGCTACCCAGGCGATCTCAATCAGGTGTGGACCAACATCATCGACAACGCGATCGCCGCGATGGGTGATGCGGGCGGCACGCTGACCATCCGCACCTGCCGCGAAGGCGAGAGCATGGTCCGCGTCGAAATCTGCGACACCGGTCCGGGGGTGCCCGAGGACGTCCGCGAGCACATCTTCGAGCCGTTCTTCACCACCAAGCCCTTCGGCCAGGGCACCGGCCTGGGGCTCGATCTGGCGTTCAACATCGTCGTGAAGAAACATCGCGGCGACCTGCGGGTGGAATCCGTCCCCGGCGACACCCGGTTCATCGTGCTGCTGCCGCTGGAGCCGCCGCCCCCCGACGCGAGTTCGCTGGACCCGGAATAGCGGCCTGCGCCGGCGGGTTGGGAACGACCATGACCGATGCAGCGAGCAAGCCCAATCTTGGCCGGTTCGGATCGTTCGGACGCGGCGTCACGCCCCAACAAGCCAAAGACATCGAAGCCCTGGGCTACGGGGCCGTCTGGGTGGGCGGTTCGCCGCCGGCCGAGCTGGCCTGGGTCGAGCCCATCCTCGAGGCGACGACCACCCTGCAGGTGGCCACGGGCATCGTCAACATCTGGACCGCACCCGCCAAGCCGGTGGCCGAATCGTTCCATCGCATCGACAAGGCCTACCCGGGCCGGTTCCTGCTCGGCATCGGCGTCGGCCATCCCGAGGCGCACACCGAGTACCGCAAGCCCTACGACGCGCTGACGGAGTACCTGCAGCAGCTCGACGACTACGGGGTGCCCGCCAACCGCCGCGTGGTGGCCGCGCTGGGCCCGCGCGTCCTCAAGCTGTCGGCCGAGCGCGCCGCCGGGGCCCACCCGTACCTCACCACCCCCGAGCACACCGCGCACGCCCGCGAGCTGATCGGCCCGTCGGCGTTCCTGGCGCCCGAGCACAAGGCGGTGCTGACCACCGACGCCGAGAAGGCGCGCGCGGTCGGCCGGCGGGCGCTCGACATCTATTTTCAGCTCGCCAACTACCGCAACAGCTGGAAGCGGCTCGGCTTCACCGACGAGGAAGTCACCAAACCGGGCAGCGACCGCCTGGTGGACGCGGTGGTGGCCTACGGCACCCCCGAGGCCATCGCGGCCCGGCTGAAGGAGCACCTCGACGCCGGCGCCGACCACGTGCCCGTGCAGGTGCTGACGAAGGATGACAACCTTGTCTCGGCGCTGGCCGAATTGGCGGGGCCGCTCGGATTGAACGCATAAGGGGGACGTAGATGACCGGCGCCGCAGCACTGAAACCCGACCTGGGCCAATTCGGCGTATGGCTGCCGGGGCGCTCCATCACCCCCGAACTGGCCGAGCGGATCGAGTCGCTGGGCTACGGCGCCGCCTGGGTCGGCGGTTCCCCGGACGCCGACCTGTCCTGGGTCGAACCGGCCCTGGAGCGGACGACGTCGCTGCAACTGGCCACCGGGATCGTCAACATCTGGACCGCGCCCGCGCAGGCCGTCGCCGAGTCCTTCAAGCGCATCGAAAGCGCTTATCCCGGAAGGTTTTTGCTGGGGGTGGGCGTCGGGCATCCCGAGCACACCCAGGAGTACGTCAAGCCGTACGACGCGCTGGTCTCCTACCTCGACGAGCTCGACGCGGCGATGGTGCCGACCAGCCGCCGGGTGCTCGCGGCGCTCGGGCCGCGCGTGTTGCAGTTGGCCGCGCGGCGCAGCGCCGGCGCGCACCCGTACCTGACCACCCCGGAACACACCGCCAAGGCCCGCGAACTGGTCGGCAACTCCGTGTTCCTGGCGCCGGAACACAAGGTGGTGCTCACCACCGACCCGGAGGAGGCCCGCGCGGTCGGCCGCCGGTACGCCGACTTCTACCTGGACCTGAGCAACTACGTGAACAACTGGCTGCGGCTCGGCTTCAGCGAGGCCGACGTCCGCAAGCCGGGCAGCGACAAGCTGATCGACGCGGTGGTCGCCTACGGCACCCCGGAGGCCATCGCGCAACGGCTGCGCGAACACTGCGACGCCGGGGCCGACCACGTCGCCGTCCAGGTGCTGGACGCCGCGGGCGACGACGCGGTGATTTCGGCGCTGAGCGAATTGGCCGGACCGCTGGGGCTGACTCGCACAAGCTGATCGAGCCGCTCGGTTAGGGTTTGCACCATGCGGTTACTGGTCACCGGCGGCGCTGGGTTCATCGGCGCGAATTTCGTGCACAGCACCGTGCGCGAGCACCCCGAGGACTCGGTGACCGTGCTCGACGCCATGACCTACGCCGGCCGGCGCGAGTCGCTGGCCGACGTCGAGGACGCCATCCGCCTGGTGGTGGGCGACATCTGCGACGCCGAGCTGGTCTCGAAGCTGGTCGCCGAGTCCGACGCGGTGGTGCACTTCGCCGCGGAGAGCCACGTGGACAACGCGCTGGACGACCCGGGGCCCTTCCTGCACACCAACGTGGTCGGCACGTTCACCATCCTGGAGGCGGTGCGGCGCCACGGCGTGCGGCTGCACCACATTTCGACCGACGAGGTCTACGGCGACCTGGAGCTCGACGACCCCCACCGGTTCACCGAGTCGACGCCCTACAACCCCTCGAGCCCGTATTCGGCGACCAAGGCCGGCGCCGACATGCTGGTGCGGGCGTGGGTACGCTCGTATGGCGTGCGGGCCACGATCTCGAACTGCTCCAACAATTACGGGCCGTATCAGCACGTGGAGAAGTTCATCCCGCGACAGATCACCAACATCCTCACCGGCCGGCGGCCCAAGCTGTACGGCAACGGCGCCAACGTCCGCGACTGGATCCACGTCGACGACCACAACAGCGCCGTGCGGCGCATCCTGGAACAGGGCGAGATCGGCCGGACGTACCTGATCAGCTCCGAGGGCGAGCGCGACAACCTGACCGTGCTGCGCACACTGCTGAAGATGATGGGCCGCGACCCCGACGACTTCGACCACGTGACCGACCGGGTCGGCCACGACCTGCGCTACGCGATCGACCCCTCGACGTTGTACGACGAACTCTGTTGGGCGCCAAAGCATACCGATTTCGAGGAGGGGTTGAGCTCAACCATCGATTGGTATCGTGCCAACGAATCCTGGTGGCGCCCTTTGAAGGACGCCGCGGAAGCCCGCTACGAAGGACGTGGTCAGTGAGATGAAAGTTCGTGAGCTCGACATACCGGGGACGTGGGAGATCACCCCGACCCTGCACGGCGACTCTCGCGGCCTGTTGTTCGAGTGGCTGACCGACCACGACTTCACCGCATTCGCGGGTCACCGCTTCGACGTCGCGCAAGCCAATTGCTCGGTGTCGTCGGCCGGCGTGCTCCGGGGCCTGCATTTCGCCCAACTTCCACCGAGCCAGGCCAAGTACGTGACCTGCGTATCGGGTTCGGTATTCGATGTGGTGGTCGACATCCGCGAGGGCTCGCCCACCTTCGGCCAGTGGGACTCCGTGTTGCTCGACGACCTGGAGCACAAATCGATCTATATCTCCGAAGGCCTGGCGCACGGCTTTCTCGCCCTGCAGGACAATTCCACGGTGATGTATCTGTGCTCGGCCGAATACAGCCCCGGGCGCGAGCACACCATTTGCCCGACCGATCCGGCGCTGGGCATCGAATGGCCGCTGGTCGACGGCGCACCCCCGACGCTTTCCGCCCGCGACGCCGCGGCCCCGACTTTCGAAGAGGTGCGCGCCGCCGGCCTATTGCCTGGTTGGGCCGATACCCAGGCGTTCGTCGAGGGTTTGCGCCGCAAATTCGACGCCCAATAGCGCGGGCGCGCCTCGACGGCGGAAGATTTCGCGAGGTATGGATCTGCCGGCCGTTCGCTACGCCGGGTTTGTTCAGGGCACATTAGGCCTACCTTTCTGCTGTTCTGTCTGGTTAGGATGGCGCCATTACAACGTGTGCCGACGAAAGGCAGGCGGATGAAACTCGGGCAAGTGATCGATCCGCGAAACAATGCACTAAACGCGTGGCGGCTGGCGCTGGCGGGCGAAGTCATCTTTTGGCACGTCTTTTCGCTCAACGGCCCCATCCCGTCAAACAGGACGTTCCTCCAACTTTTTTTTCGATAGGGGTTGACGGCTTCTTCGCGATCTCCGGCTTCCTCATCACCGCGAGCTGGTTGAACAACCCAAACGTCCGCGACTATTTCGTGGCCCGGGCCCTGCGTATCCTGCCCGGGTTCTACGTCTGCCTGCTCGTCACCGCGTTCGTCATCGCCCCCGTCGGCGTGGCGATCCGGGGCGGTTCGCCCGTTCAACTCATCCTTTCCGGGGCGCCGCTCGAATACGTCCTCAAGAACGCGGCGGTGGCGTTCGTGAAATTCGATGTCGGCGGCACACCGACCGGAATTCCCGATGCCGGCGACTGGGACGCCTCCCTGTGGTCGCTCATCTGGGAGGTGATGTGTTACCTGATCGTCGGGGTGATCGGCGTGGTGGGCCTGGCCAGCCGCCGATGGGTCTCCCCCGCGATACTGGCACTGGCGACCGTCGGTGCGCTGCTGATGCCGGCCATCACCTTTCCCGAGGTCTTGCATCACCCCGGCGGCGACGCGCGCACCGCGCTGATCTTCCTGGCCTGCCGCACCGCGATCATGTTTTCGGCCGGGGCGCTGCTGTACCAATGGCGAGACGCCATTCCCGCCCGCTGGTCGCTCGTCGCGGTCAGCGTTGTCGTCGTCATCCTGGCGGGCCGGTTGCCGGATTACCGGGTGATCGCCGCCGTTCCGCTGGCCTACGCCATCGTGGTCTCGGGCACGCTACTGCAACACCGGCGCCTGCGGCTGCGGACGGACATCTCGTACGGCATGTACATCTACGCGTATCCGGTTCAGCAGTTGCTGGCCGTTTCCGGGCTTTTCAACACGAACAGACTGCTGATCTTCAGCGTGGTGTCGGTCGCCACCGTGCCGCTCGCCTTCGCGAGCTGGTTCCTGGTCGAAAAGCCCGCGCGATCGCTCAAACACCGCTTCGCACCGAAGCGGTCCGGCGCGGGCAAGCAGCCGCTGGTCGTGCTGCCGCCGGACTTCCGAGGTATGGCGCACTAGTCGCCGAACGGCCGAAAAGCCGAACGCCCCTGGGCGGCGTGGCATAGGATGCCGCGGACAGCTTTGGCGGCGGACGAGGGGTGGAGACCGATGAACCTCGGGCAGGTGTTCGATCCGCGAAGGAACGCGCTGAACGCTTTTCGGCTAGGCCTGGCGGCCGAGGTCATCTTGTGGCACTCCTTTCCGGTCACGGGCCGCATGCCACCCGCGCCGACGCTCCAGCTGTTGTTCTCCGTGGGCGTCGACGGCTTCTTCGCGATCTCGGGCTTCCTGATCACCGCGAGCTGGCTCAACGACCCGCGGGCCCGTGACTACTTCACGGCCCGCGCCCTGCGCATTTTTCCCGGCTTCTACGTCTGCCTGCTCGTCACCGCGTTAGCCTTCGCCCCGATCAGCGTGGCGATCCAGGGCGGGTCGCCCACGAAACTGCTGTTCTCCAGCGCGCCGCTCGAGTACATCTGGAAAAACAGCGCCTTGATCTACCTGCATCACTTCGTCGGTGACACCCCGAAGGGGATCCCCGACGCGGGCGGATGGAACGCTTCGCTGTGGTCCCTCATCTGGGAATTCATGTGCTACATCATCGTTGCCATCATCGGCCTGGTCGGCCTGGCCAACCGCCGCTGGGTGTCGCCCGCGATCCTGATACTGGCGACGCTGGGCGCGCTGGTGTTGCCGCCGCTCACTTACCCCGGGGTGTGGACCATCCCCCAGCTCGCTGTCCGCTCCGCCCTTACGTTTTCGGCCGGCGCCCTGCTGTACCAATGGAAGGACGTGATTCCGGCCCGTTGGTCGCTCGTCGCGGTCAGCGTGGTGATCGTGCTGGCGTCCAGCCAGCTGCCCGACTACCGCGTGGTCGGCGCCCTGCCGCTGGCGTACGCGGTGGTGGTCTCCGGCATCCTGCTCAAGCACCGGCGGCTGCGGCTGCGCACCGACCTGTCCTACGGCGTGTACATCTACGCGTTCCCCACCCAACAGCTGCTGGCCATCTGCGGGTTGATCTGGCTGAATCCGTTGATCTACTTCGTGATTTCGACGGCCGCCACCCTGCCGCTGGCCGCGGGAAGCTGGTTCCTGGTGGAGAAGCCGGCGCAGCGGCTCAAATCGCGCCTCAAGCGAAAGTGGTCCGGCGCCAACGCCGAGCTCTCCGAGGCCGAGGCGCCTCCCGATGCCGTCGCGGCGGACCGGGCTACGCCGAAGCCAACTCCGGAGGTTCCGGATACCGCCTAGCCAGCGGCCGCCACTTCACCGACAACGCCCACAGCAGCACGGTCAGCGCCTCCGCTCCCACGCTGAGCGCGGCGTACGGCGCGGGTTCCCAGCCACGCTCCAAAAAGCCGTTCAGCCCAACGGTTCTCGACAATGTGAACGCGACCAGCGAGCCGCCCGCCAGGGCCGCGCCGGCCCAGCGCAGCCACGCGGGCCCGCCGGCCAGCACCAGCAGCGCGATGGCGAACGACGCGCTGGCCTGGACCAGGAAGGCGGCGCCGATGTCCGGGATGTGGCGGTAGCCATGGACATACAGATAGGCGTGGCTGGCGCCGCCGACCGCCAGTGACGCGGCCAGGCCGATGCGGATCAGCAGAGTCATTGCAACGTCCGTTCTTTCAGCGCCAGGGTGGTCTCGCCCTGGGTGTAGCTCACCTCGCGGACGCCGAGCGCGTCGCGAAGCTTGCCGGCGGGCAGGGTGACCGGCTTGGGCGCCGGGCCGTCGCCGGGTCGCGGCAGCGGGTACGCGGTCGTGGTCCCGCTGTAGAACGTCACGTTGCCCTCGGTCTTGGAAAACAGTTGGTGCACATGCCCGTTGAGGCAGGTGACCGAGGAGAACCGGCGCAGGTAGGACAGGGCCTGGGTCGCGTCGTCGGTGCCCCACCCCCAGTCGGGGTACATCGCGAACAGCGGGATGTGGCTGAACACGATGATCGGGGTGTCGCTCGACAGCCGCGCGACGTCCTTCTGCACGAACTCCAGCTGATCGGTGCCCAGATGCCCGAGCTTGCGCAGGTTCAACGTGTTGACCAGTGCGATCACGTGAACGCCTGCGATGTCGAAGCTGTACCAGCCATCGCCGACCGAGCCCGCACCGAAGGCGCTCCGGTATTTCTGCCCCGCGTCGTCGACCGAATCGTGCTCCCCGGGCACGGTGAACACGTGCGGCGTCTTCAAGGCACTCATCATCTGCTTCGCCTGGTCGAACTGCTCGGGGCTGGACAGGTGTGTGAGGTCACCGGTGTGCACCACGAAATCCGGTGTGTAGCCGAGGTTGTTGATCTGGTCGATCGCGTGGCCGAACGTCCCGGTGACGTCCGGGTTGGGCGCGCCGGTGAACCCGATGTGGCTGTCACTGACCTGTGCGAATCGCAGGCTGGGCCGCGCGTGCGCGTGCTCGGCGGCCGATGCGCCGGCGACATGCGAGATCACCTCGCCGCCGACGACGGCGAACCCGACCGCCGCCCCGAACCACGCCGTGTGCCGCATCAGCTGGCGGCGGCTCATGTTCGGGTTCATCGCGTCACCACCACCGTCCCGCGCATCATCGGGTGGATGGAACAGACGTAGTCGAACGTCCCGGCGTCGGTGAAGGTGTGGGTGAAGGTGGCCCCCGTCCCCATCCCCGGCGAGTGGAACGACCCGTCGCTGGCGGCCACCGTGTGCGGCTCTTCGTCGCGGTTGGTCCACGTGACGGTGGTGCCCACCGGGACGGTCAGCGTGGTGGGCGCGAACGCGAAGCCGTCGATGTTGACCTGGTTGCCGCTCACCGGGGCGGCCGGCGCGGACGCCGACATCGAACCCATGGACATGGTGGGGCTGGAGCCGGCGGCGGGCCGCGCGGCCGAGCAACCCGCCAGCAGCGCGGCGGCGGCCAGCGCGACCGCCGAATGTTTTGCAAGCGTCATGCCCAGGAATAGGGCGGCGGGTTACACCGCTCAGGCGGGCTGGTCGGGCCGGGCGGGCGCGAACACCTCGATGTTGCCGTCGACCTCGCGGACCAGCAAGGGGGGCAACGGCTTTGGGGCGATCGGTAGCTGATGGGTGAGCACCTGCCCGCTGGGAGCGAAGGATGTCGAATGACAGGGGCAGCGCAACGTGTCGTCGGGCGCGTCGAACCAGAGCCGGCAGCCCTGGTGGGTGCACACCCCGGACACGGCCTGCGGCTTGCCGTCGACGCGGCGGACGAACCCGCTGACCGACCCGAGGTCGAAGGGGTGCATGACCCCGTCGGGCACCTGCGAGCTGGCCGCCACCCGCTGCCAGGTTCCGGCGTTGGGCGTGAGCGGCGCGTTGTCGGCGGCGGGGACCGCGGTGGGCTCGCCGGCGAGCACGGCCCGGTCGATGGACACCGCGGTGACCGCGGCGGCCGCGGCGGCCGAGGTGCCGACGATGACCTGCCGGCGCGTGCTGCTGTGCGTGCGCGCCGCTTCCGGCGGGGCGTCGGACAGCTGCTCGGCGAGGCGGCGATGCAGGTCGTCGAGGAATTCCGGGCGCGGGGTCTCGCCGCGGCGCCCGGCCGCGCGCAATTCGATCGCCGTGCGCAGCTGCGCCGCCTCGAAATCGTCGGGGGCGAACGGCCTGGGCCGCCGGCCCCGCAGCAGGTCGTCGACGTACCGGCGCAGTCCTCGCGCGTTCATGACGGGCCCCCATCGTTGACCTGCGCCGCCAGGCGCAGAGCGCGGTGCTGGAGCACCTTGGCGTTGGCGACGCTGACGCCCAGGCGCGCGGCGGAGTCCTTGATCGAATGACCTTGCAGGAAGCGCAGTTCCAGGATCTGCCGGTACCGGTCCGGCAGGTTGTCCAGAACCTGGGCGACACGCTGCGGCGCCGTGCTGATCGCCTCCTCGCTGTCCGGTGGTTGCTCGATGTCGTCGATCGAGGTTATCTCCCGACCCAGGGTCTCCCGCCAATGCGCGGCCAACACCGTGCGCGCGGTGACGCGCAGGTACGCACGCACCTCGCCGACGCTCGCGGTCAGCCGCAGCGGCCGCAGCGCGGCCAGGAAGACCTCCGCGGTGAGGTCCTCGGCGTCGGCCCGGTTGCCCACCCGGGCGTACAGCGTGCGGTACACCCAGGACGCGTTGTCGGTGTAAACGGCCTCCCAGTCGGGATAGCCGGCGTCAAATCCGCTGTCGGGCACCGCCCGCAGCGGCCGTTTGACGGGTTCGCTTTGTGCCGCCACGTGCCTCCTCCACCCGATGAATATCGAGCCGGGTTACACCGGAATCACGGTGCGGCCAGTGAGGTTTGTTCACTCAGCAGTTCGTCGAGTTTGCTGGCGGTCGCCGCGAACACCGACTTGGCGATGCCCAGGAGGCGCTCACGCACCCGCGGCTTGGCCGACGCAGGCGGCAGCAGGTGGCCGATCAGGTGGCCGAACAGGTCCAGGCGCGCCCCGGACATCCAGGCGGTCAAGTCCGGGTCGTCGAGCCAGCGCAGCTGGTTGGCGTAGTCGGCCTGCGCCAGTCGCAGGTAGTCGGTGTCGGTGTCGGGATGCGGCAACGGCACGCACAGCTCGTTTTTCACCTCGTCGTCGGCGTAGGCGGCCTCGACGTGGGCGGTCAGCGCGGCGCTGAAGATCTGTTGGCATCCGCGCACGCTTTGCAGCGTGATCCGGCCGGCATCGAAAATGGGCGTGGCGGGCCGCTTTTCGGCGCCGTCGGCGGTGCAGTCGATGTACAGCGCGCGTCCGTCGCGGGCCAGGACGCCGCCGTCGAGCACCATCCGGTCCGCCTCGACGCGCAGCAGGTGGCCCATCCGCACCACGTCGCGAATGCGCTGCAGTTGCTCGAGCTCGAGCCGGGTGACGGTGGCGCAGCGATACATGGTCGGCCGGACCGCGGGATCTAGCCGCAACAGGCCGCCGGATTCCTCGAGGCGCGAGAACAGGTCGTCGACCGACACGGCGTCGCTGATGGCGCGCAGCTGCGCGATGAAGCTGGCCTTGATTTGGTCGGCGAACAACGCCCCGGGCTGCATGGCGGCGCGGTCCAGCAGCCACGAGTCGCGGGGCATGATCCAGGTCAGCCGGTCCGGCGCGACGCCCTGGCCGAGCAGCCACAGGCAGGTGTCGATGCCGGTCTTGCCGGCCCCGACGATCACGTAGCGCCGATGCGGGCCCAGCCTGGGCAGCTCGTTGGGCGACACGCAGGTGACGCCGTCGGCCACCTCATACGGCGGCGGGCGCATGGCGGGCACCGTCACCCGCATGTAGGTGGCGTCGACGGTGCGGCGCGCGTCGACCGTGTACTCGGCACCGGCGAGCGTGGTGAAGCGGCCGGCTCCGAGGTATTCGCTCATCGGGAAGTAGCTGAGCCGCCCGCTGGGCAGCAGCTGCTGGCGCAGCACGTGGTCGTAGTAGGCGCACACCTCGCCGGCCGTCGCCAGCTCGTAAAGCCCTTGGTTCCAGCCGATTTGGTCGATCGAGTCGCCGCCCAGCGGCAGCGAGTTGACGCCGTAGAACGCCGAGGGCTGGTGCAGCCGGACGAAGGGGTAGGCCATGGTCCAGTGGCCGCCCGGCTGGTGGTGGCGGTCGACCAACACCACGCGGGCGTCCGTCTCGGTCACCAGGGTGTCGACGAACGCCATGCCCATGGCGCCCGCGCCGACCACCAGGTAATCCGCCTCGATGGTGTGCATACGCCTGAAGGCTACGCGCGCCCCCTGGCCACCCGTTCTTGCGACGCCCGGCGGCAGTTACTAGGATATCCAAGTATCCGCCTCTCCTGCGCGCACGAACCCGAGGACACCATGACCACACAGATCCCCCACTTCATCGACGGGCAGCGCACCCCCGGCCAGTCCGCCCGCACCGCCGACGTCTTCAACCCCAGCACCGGGGAGGTGCAGGCGCAGGTGCCGATGGCCGGCCAAGCCGACGTCGACGCCGCGGTGGCTTCGGCCGTCGAGGCCCAAAAGGGTTGGGCGGCATGGAATCCGCAGCGCCGCGCCCGCGTGATGATGCGCTTCATCGAGCTGGTCAACGACCACATGGACGAGCTCGCCGAAATGCTGTCCCTCGAGCACGGCAAGACGCTGGCCGACGCGCGCGGCGACATCCAGCGCGGGATCGAGGTCATCGAGTTCGCCATCGGCATCCCGCACCTGCTCAAGGGCGAGTACACCGAAGGCGCGGGTCCCGGGATCGACGTCTACTCGCTGCGCCAGCCGCTGGGGGTGGTCGCGGGCATCACCCCGTTCAACTTCCCGGCCATGATCCCGCTGTGGAAGGCCGGACCGGCGCTGGCCTGTGGCAACGCGTTCGTGCTCAAGCCCAGCGAGCGCGACCCGTCGGTCCCGGTGCGGCTGGCCGAGCTGTTCCTGGAGGCCGGCCTGCCGCCCGGCGTCTTCCAGGTCGTCCACGGCGACAAGGAGGCCGTCGACGCCATCCTGCACCACCGCAACATCCAGGCGGTGGGTTTCGTCGGCAGCTCCGACATCGCCCAGTACATCTATTCGACCGCTGCGGCGACCGGCAAGCGCGCGCAGTGTTTCGGCGGCGCCAAGAACCACATGATCGTGATGCCCGACGCGGACCTCGACCAGGCCGTCGACGCGCTGATCGGCGCCGGTTATGGCAGCGCCGGCGAACGCTGCATGGCGATCAGCGTGGCGGTGCCGGTCGGCGAGCAGACCGCGAACCGGCTGCGCGCCAGGCTGATCGACCGGATCAACAACCTGCGCGTCGGCCACAGCCTGGACCCGAAGGCCGACTACGGCCCGCTGGTCACCGATGCCGCGCTGGCGCGGGTGCGCGACTACATCGGCCAGGGCGTGGAGGCGGGCGCCGAGCTGGTGATCGACGGCCGCGAGCGGTCCAGTGACGACCTCGCGTACGGGGACGCCAGCCTCGAGGGTGGATTCTTCATCGGCCCAACGCTTTTCGACCACGTCACCCCCGACATGTCGATCTACACCGACGAGATCTTCGGCCCGGTGCTGTGCATCGTGCGCGCCCACGATTACGAAGAGGCGCTGCGACTGCCGTCGGAGCACGAGTACGGCAACGGCGTGGCGGTGTTCACCCGCGACGGCGACGCCGCCCGCGACTTCGTGTCCCGGGTGCAGGTGGGCATGGTCGGCGTGAACGTCCCGATCCCGGTTCCGGTGGCCTACCACACCTTCGGCGGCTGGAAGCGCTCCGGTTTCGGCGACCTCAACCAGCACGGCCCGGCGTCGATCCAGTTCTACACCAAGGTCAAGACCGTCACGTCGCGGTGGCCGTCCGGCATCAAGGACGGCGCCGAATTCGTGATCCCGACAATGGATTAGGCGCCATGTTCACCCTGAACGACGACGAGCGGGTCATCACCGAGACGGCTGCCGCGTTCGCCGCCAAACGAATCGCCCCGCACGCGCTGGATTGGGACGCGACCAAGCACTTTCCGACCGACGTGCTGCGCGAGTCCGCCGAGCTCGGCATGGCCGCCATCTATTGCCGCGAGGACGTCGGCGGCAGCGGGCTGCGCCGGCTCGACGGCGTCCGCATCTTCGAGCAGCTGGCCATCGCCGACCCGGTCACCGCCGCCTTCCTGTCCATCCACAACATGTGCGCGTGGATGATCGACAGCTTCGGCACCGCCGAACAGCGCAAGGCCTGGGTGCCGCGGCTGGCCGCGATGGACGCCATCGCCAGCTACTGCCTCACCGAGCCGGGCGCCGGGTCGGATGCCAGCGCGTTGAGCACCCGCGCCGTCCGCGAGGGCGGCGACTACGTCCTCGACGGCGTCAAGCAGTTCATCTCCGGCGCCGGGGCATCGGACGTCTACGTGGTGATGGCCAGGACGGGCGGTGACGGCCCGCGCGGCATCTCGGCCTTCGTCATCGAAAAGGGCGCCAAGGGGCTGAGTTTCGGCGCGCTCGAGGAGAAGATGGGCTGGCACGCCCAGCCGACCGCGCAGGTGATCCTCGAGGGGGTGCGGGTGCCGGCCGAGGCCATGCTGGGCGGCGCCGACGGCGAGGGCGCCGGCTTCGGCATCGCGATGAACGGCCTCAACGGCGGCCGGCTCAACATCGCGGCGTGCTCGCTGGGCGGCGCGCAATCCGCCTTCGACAAGGCGGGCGCCTACGTGCGTGAACGCGCGGCGTTCGGCAAGTCCCTGCTCGACGAGCCCACCGTCCGGTTCACCCTGGCCGACATGGCCACCGGGCTTCAGACGTCGCGAATGATGTTGTGGCGGGCCGCGGATGCGCTGGACAACGACGATCCGGACAAGGTCGAGCTGTGCGCGATGGCCAAGCGCTACGTCACCGACACCTGCTTCGAGGTGGCCGACAAGGCCCTGCAGCTGCACGGCGGCTACGGCTACCTGCGCGAGTACGGTCTCGAGAAGATCGTTCGCGATCTGCGGGTGCACCGCATCCTGGAAGGGACCAACGAGATCATGCGGGTGGTCATCGGCCGCGCCGAGGCCTCGCGAGTGCGCGCGAGCGCGTAGAAAGGCGGTCAGATGACCGAGCACCTGACGGTGGCCTTCCTGGGCCTGGGCCACATGGGCGGCCCGATGGCGACGAACCTGGTCGCGGTCAAGCATGCGGTGCGCGGGTACGACCCCGTTCCGGCGGCGTTGTCCGCGGCGGTCGAGACCGGCGTCACCGGATTCGACACCGCCGTCGACGAGGTGGCCGACGCCGACGTGGTGATCACCATGCTGCCCAGCGGCGACATCGTCAAGCGCTGCTACGCCGAGGTGCTGCCCGCCGCGCGGGCGGGCGCGCTGTTCATCGACAGCTCGACGATCTCGGTCAACGACGCCCGCGAGGTGCACGCGCTGGCCACCGGGCACGGCATGGCGCAGCTGGACGCGCCCGTCTCCGGCGGGGTGAAGGGCGCGGTCGCCGGCACGCTGGCGTTCATGGTGGGCGGCGATGCGGAGGCCCTGGAGCGCGCCCGGCCGGTGCTGGAACCCATGGCGGGCAAGGTGATTCACTGCGGCGCCGCCGGCGCCGGGCAGGCCGCCAAGGTGTGCAACAACATGGTGCTGGCGGTGCAGCAGATCGCAATCGGCGAGGCGTTCGTCCTGGCCGAGAAGCTCGGGCTGTCCGCGCAGTCTTTGTTTGACGTCATCACCGGCGCGACCGGCAACTGCTGGGCCGTGCACACCAACTGCCCGGTGCCCGGTCCGGTGCCGACCTCGCCGGCCAACAACGACTTCAAGCCGGGTTTCGCGACCGCGCTGATGAACAAGGACCTGGGCCTGGCCATGGACGCCGTGAGCTCGACGGGCTCCTCTGCGCCGCTGGGCCGCCACGCCGCCGAGATCTACGCCGAGTTCGCGGCGGACCACGCCGACAAGGACTTCAGCGCGGTCATCGAGATGCTGCGCGAAGGCTGAAACTCAGCGCGCCGAGCGTGAACTCACGGCGGAAAATCGCACGAAAAGCCGCCGTCGGTTCACGTTCGGCGGAGAGACCAGAGCGTGCCCCTCAGAAGTCGCCCGCGTCGCGGCGCAGCGTCTCGATCGATGAAACCAGCGCCCGCGCTTCGCTTTCCGACATCCCGATGTCGGCGAACACCTGCTCGTTGAGCGTCACCGTGGCGTCCTCGACCGTCGAACGACCCAGGTCGGTGATCTGCACCAGCGTGGTGCGCCCGTCGGTGGGGTGCGGCACCCGCTTCACCAGCCCGTCGGCCTCCAGCCGGCGGATCGCGTGGGTCACGCTGGTGACGTGCACCTGTAAGCGGTCGGAGGCCTTGGTGATCGGCAGCGCGCCGGTCCGGCTGAACGCCAGCAGCCGCAGCAGCTCATAGCGGGAGAAGCTCAAGTCGTAAGGGCGCAACGCCGTCTCGACGCGGGCCAGCAGGATCTGGTGCGCGCGCATCACCGACGTCACCGCGACCATGCCCTGCGCCACGTCGGCCCAACCGGAGCGTTCCCAGTTGGCGCGTGCCGCGTCGATCGGGTCACGCTTGTTGGAGGCAGCCACGCCCCTTCATACCGCACTTGGCGCGCGAGCGTGGCCTTTCCCCAGCGCGGACAGCACCGCCATGGTCGACGCCCTGTTGCCCACGGTGATCCGCGCGCCGCCGTCCGGGTAGCACCGCACCCGTGGGCCGCCGCCGGCGAAAACCTCATGCCACGGCCCACCCCTCGGGGGCAGGTACATGAAGTTCGCGTGCGCGTCGGTGGTGTAGATCCCCAGCGCACTCATGCGCATGCGCAAGTAGCAGCGTTCGGCGTTGATCAGCCGGACCCGCTGCAGCAGTTGGTCTTCCGCCGCGTACGACGCGGCGACCGCGACCAGGCTGGTGATCGCGGCGCCGAACGGCAGCTGATCTGACCACAGCGCCCGGGCCAGCTCCGGCGACGCCACCCCGTAACCGATCCGCAGCCCCGCCAGGCCGTAGGCCTTGGAGAAGGTCCGCACCACCACCACATTCGGGAACCGAGTGATCAACGCCGACACGGCGATGCGGTGCTCGGGCGCGGTGAACTCGATGTACGCCTCGTCGAGCAGCACGACGGTGTCGCGGGGCACGCGGCGCAAGAACGCCGCGACGGCGTCGGCGGACTCCAGCGTGCCGGTGGGGTTGTGCGGGCGGCACAGCACCACCACCCGGGCATCGGCGGCGGCGCGGGCCAGCCCGTCGAGGTCGTTGTGGCCGTGCTCGTCCAGGGGTACCGTCCGCGTCGTCAGCCGCGCCATCCGCGCCAGGATCGGGTATCCGTCGAACGTCGGCGTCGACATCACCATCGTGTCGCCCGCAACGGTCAGCGACTGCAGGGCCTGCAACGCGACGCCCGTCGCGCCCGCGCCCGGCACCACCGCGTCGGCGGGCACCCCGATGTGGTCGGCGATCAGCGCGCGCAGCCGCTCGGGCAGGAACTCCGGATAGCGGTGCGCCGTCTGCACGGAACGCATCAGCGCCGAGCGGACCTCGGGCAGCGGGGGGAACGGATTCTCGTTCAGCGACAAGGCGAAAGGATCCATCGCCTCCGGGAGCGCGTCGCGGAGGTCACCGTCCCACGGGACCGGTGCGGGCTGCATCAGCCTCGCCCGCCCCAGCGCACCGCCGCCGCACCGGCGAAATCGCCGGCGTGCGCGAAGGCGGCCATCATCACGACGTCGCCGGCCCGGACCTGACCGTCGGTGATCGCGCGGTCGAAGTTGATCGGGATCCCCGCGCCGAACAGGTTGCCACACTCGTCGAACGTGTCGCGGTGTCTCGACTCGGGCAGCTCGAGCGCCTCGCGCCAGTTGCGCAGGAACACCCGATTCGGCTGGTTGGTGACCAGCAAATCGATGTCCTTGGCGGGCAGGCCGATTCGGTCGCAGACCGCCAGCGCCACCTCGGGAACCTGCCGGTTGCCGCGGGCCAACACCTTGGTGATCTTGCTTTCGGTGAAGCCGATGCTGCCCTCGCCGGACCCGGCCTGCCACCACTTGCGGGGCGGGTCGTACGACAGCGTCATCTCACCGGCGTACTCGCCGTAGGTGCGGCACTCGACGTCGAGGATCGGCGACTGATCGCCGAGGGTGACCAGCCCCACCGCCGCGCCGTCCCCGGGCACCGCGGACTGCGCCTTGCGCCGGATGGTCGGCTGGTCGAAGAACTGGCCCGCCGCGTTCTGCGCGATGGCGATCAGCGCGGTGTGTCCGCTGCCGGACTCCAGCAGCTTGCGAGCCACGTTGAGCGCCAACACGAATGCCGCGCAGCCGCCGTTGTTGAGGTCCAGCACCCAGGACGGCCGCATGCCCAGCCGGTGTGCGATGCCGCCGCCCTGGCCGTAGAAGGCCATGTCCGGCACCTGGGTGTGGGTGATCAGCACGTCGGCACCCTCGACCACGTCGTGGCCGTGCCGCTCGATCAGGCCCTGCGCCGCGCGTTCGATCATGTCGATGGAGCTCTCGTCGGGCGCGACGTGGTGCCGAAACTTCGGGGCGCGGAACATGACGTTGTCGCGCAGGTCGTCGGATTCGGCGAACTGCGCGTAGTACTCGGCGCCGATCGGTTCGCCGGGCAGATACGTGGAAACGTCGATCAGGCTGACGCTCATGGTTTTCTCACCCCATCCATTTCGGCGTCACCGGCAGGCCGTTGCGGTGCCGGTATTCCGCGATCGCCTTCAGGTTCTGCAGTTCCAGCGCATGCCCGGCGCCGAACATGTCCCAGAAGTCGCCGACCCACACCGGGCGTTGCGCCGGCGCGGTCTCCGGATAGGGGTTGTGGTCGTAGAACGGGTGATGGCAATTGGTCCACAGCACAACCGATCCCGGCTTGTCCAGCACGACCTGCGCGTCGACGACGCGCATCAGGTAGATCATCCACAGGTGCTTGCCCTGGTCCCACGCGCAGTGGTAATCGACGGTCCGCGCCTCGGGGTTGGCGACGGTGCGCGTGTAGATCTCGGTCTCCGAACCGAGCCGGTCGTGGGCCAGCCACAGGCCCGGTGAGTCGGTGGGGGTGAAACCGCGCAGGCTGTAGGTCCACTCCTCCAGGCTGCGGGTGTCGGCCATGTACTCGTACAGATCGTCGGGCGGACAATCGACGTAATCGTTGACCGTGCAGTACTGGCCGAAGACCTGGTCGTGCGGGTACACCGACCGCATCATCTCCATGATGATCGGGGTCGCCTTCTCCCGTGGACTGGTTTCGATGCGGACCACCCCGTCGAGGGGGATGGGGATATCCTCAAGCGCTGGCAACGACATCGTCCCGGTTCTCCTTTGCGGTCGAAACCTGTTCTGCGAGAGCCGCGTTGCTCGGCAACGCGGCGAGAAATGGAGCGAACGGCGGAATTTCGTCGGCGGCGCACTCGACGCTGACCACCGCCGGGCCCTCGACGTCCAGCGCCACCCGAAGCGCCGCGGCGAACTGGGCGGGTTCGCTGACGTCGACCGATGTCAGCCCCGGGAACATGGCCGCCAGGCCCGCACCCAGCGCGCTCGGCCGGAACCGGTTGTAGCTGTACCGGTCCTGGTAGAACAGCTGCTCGCGGGTCACGCACATGGCGTGGGCGTTGTTGTTGAACAAGACGAACGTCACCGGAAGGCGGTATTGCACGGCCGTGTGCACCTCCATGCCGTGCATGAAGAACGCGCCGTCCCCGGCGATCACGACGGTGCGGCCGCCGGGCCGGCCGCCGTTGGCCCGCCCGAACGCCATCCCGATACCCGCGCCGAAGCTGTAACCCATGCCGCCCATGCCGAGCGCGGCCACGAACCGGCCGCCGCGCCGCGCGGGCAGGTAGTGGATGGCGGCGGCGCCGGTGTTGCCGGCGTCGACCACGATGTCGGCGCCGTCGGGCAGGGCGCGGTCCAGGACCCCCATGGCGTCGCGGTACCGCACGCCCGGCCCGGGGCAGGCCGGCGGCGTCAGCTCGGTGCGGCGCACCACGTCCGGCACGCGCAGGCCGTTCGGGCGGCCGTGACCGCGCAGGGCCTGGGTCAGCAGGCGCAGCGAGCCGCGTAGGTCGTCGGTGTGCACGTGGACACAGCTCGGGTACGGCCGCGCCGACCCGATCGACACCGTTCGCACCGCCGCCAGCGCGTCGTCCAGGCCGCCGCGCGCGGTGACCGCGAGCCGGGTGCCGACGATCAGGCACACGGAGCTGGCGGCCACCGCTTCGGCCACGCTCGGGTGGCCCATCACGCCGGTCACCCCGAGCGCCGACGACGACCCGAAGCCCGGCGTGCCGGCGACGTCCTTGGCGTCGGGCACGGTGGCCACCCGCGCGCGCAGCACCGCGCGCAGCTGCTCGAGCTCGGCCCGCGCGTCGTCGCGGGCCACCTGCTCGCCGGCGATGATCGTCACCTGACCGGTCGCGCGGCGCAGTTCCTGCGCGATGGGATGCGGGTTGCCGATCGGCGCGCCGAAGCTCCCCGCATGCCCGTCGGGGCCGTCGGCGGCGATGCCCGCCTGCTGAATGTCCTTGGGCAGCAACAACACCGCCGGGCCGCCCGTGCGCGCGGCGGCGACGGCCCGGGGCAACGCGGACACGATGTCGGCCGGTGCGAGCACCCGCTCGCACGACACCGACACCGCCGAGAACAACGCGCGGGCGTCCAGCGAACCGTTGCGGCCGCTGGTGTCCTGGAAGCTGCCCCGACCGTCCATCGTGGTGGCGGGCTGGCCGACCAGGGCCAGCACCGGGACCCGGCTGGCGAACGACTCCCCCAGCCCGGCGATCAGGTTCAGCGCTCCGCCACCCGAGGTCGCCGCCACCACGCCGAGCCCGGCGCCGCTGCGGCTGTAGCCGTCGGCCATGGTGGCCGCCGAGAACTCGTGCTTGGCCAGCACCGCGGTGACTTCGGGGCGGAAGTGCGCCGCGTCGTACAGGTCCTCGATGTTGGCGCCATCGACACCGAAGACGTGATCCACCCCGAGTGCGGCGAGGTGCCCGACGATGTGGTCGACCACCCGGTACTTGCCGAACATGCCTTCAGACACGAGCCGGGCCCGCGATCGGTTCACCCCGGCGGGTTGAACCGTTTGCCGGCGGCCCTCGTGGTGTCTAAATGGCCATCGAACTGCGCAACGTGGTTCGCCAGTACCGCGTCGGCGGTCAGACGGTCCGCGCGCTCGACGGGATCAGCCTGCGGCTCGACGGCGGTCAGTTCGTGTCGGTCGTCGGCCCCTCCGGGGCGGGCAAAAGCACGTTGCTGCACCTGCTCGGCGCGCTGGACAGCCCCGATTCCGGCTCGATCACCTTCGACGGCGAGGAGATCGGGCGCCTGGGCGACGAGCAGCAGTCGGCGTTCCGCCACCACCGGGTGGGTTTCATCTTCCAGTTCTTCAACCTGCTGCCGACGCTTTCGGCCTGGGAGAACGTGGCGGTGCCGAAGCTGCTCGACGGCGTCCGGCTGGGCCGCGCCAAAGCGGACGCGGTGCGGTTGCTGGACCGCGTCGGGCTGGGCGACCGGACCGAGCACCGGCCGGCGGAACTGTCCGGTGGTCAGATGCAGCGGGTCGCGGTGGCGCGCGCGTTGATGATGGATCCGCCGCTGATCCTCGCCGACGAGCCCACCGGCAACCTGGACTCGGCGACGGGCGCCTCGATCCTTGCGCTGCTCGCCGAGGTGGCGCACGAGGACGGCCGGGGCCGGCTGGTGGTGATGGTGACCCACAATTCGGACGCCGCCGCTTCGACCGACCGGGTGATCACGTTGCAGGACGGGCGGGTCGGGTCCGACGTACCGGCGGTCCCTGCGTGAGGATCGGTGCGGCGGCGAGCCGACTGCGCGTGTTCAGCCTGCGTGAGCTCGCCGTCCATCGCCGCCGCACGCTCGCGTCGATCGCCGTGATGGCCGTCTCCGCAACGTATCTGGTCGCGATCTTCGGCATCTTCGGGTCCATCACCGGATCGGTCAACCGGCTGGCCGACGGGATCGCCGGCGTGGCCGCGCTGGAGGTGTCGGGCATCACCGACGCCGGGTACCCCGACGCCGTACTGGCCGACGTGGCCGCGGTCCCCGGCGTCGCGACCGCCGCGCCGATGATCAGGACGTCCGCCGCCACGGCGACGGGGCCGGTGTTGCTGCTCGGCGCGGACGCCAGCACCGCCGCGCTGGGCGGCGCGCTCAAGGACGCGGTCGCTCGCCCGGTGCAGGAGCTGTCCGCCACGCCCAACGGCGTCCAGGTGGGGCCGCGGGTCGGCTACGCGAAGGGCCAGACGCTGCAACTGGGCTCGGGGTCGGTCACCGTCACCGAGGTGCTGGCCGGCAAGCAGTTCGCGGACCTCAACGGCGGGCACTACGTCCTCGCGCCACTTGCGTTGGCGCAGAACGTGACCGGCCGCGCCGGTCAACTCGACTCGATACTGATCACCACCAAGCCGGGTGCCGATCTGGGCGCCGTCCGCGCCGCGGTCACCGTCGCGGTGAACGGCCGCGCGCTGGTCGCCGCGCCCAGCGTGCGGGCGGCCCGGGCCGGCGACGGGGTCAGGCTGATGAACTACATGGCGCTGCTGGGTGCCGCCGTCGCGCTGGTGGTCGGCGCGTTTTTGATCTACACCACGATGACGATGGCGATCACCCAGCGCCGGCCGGTCATCTCGATGCTGCGCGCGATCGGCGGCCGGCGCGTCACCATCGTCGGCGACATGCTCGGCGAGGCGGCGATCCTCGGGCTCATCGGCGGGGCCATCGGTTCGGGCATCGGCATCCTCGCGGGCCACCTCGCGATCGGCCGGCTGCCCCCGGCGATGACCCAGGGGCTCGAGGCCCGCGTCGAGTACGGGCTGCCCGGCTACGCCATCCCGATAGCCCTGGCGGCGACGGCGATCACCAGCGTGGTCGCGTCGGCGATGGCGGCGCGGCAGGTGTACAAGGTCGCCCCGATCGAGGCCCTGGCGCCCGTCGGGGCATCGGCGGCGGACGTGGTGCCGCGCTGGCTGCGGGTCGCCGCCGGGGCGGGCGCCGTCGCCGTGGCCGCGGCGTCGATCTGGGTCGTCATCGGCCAGCACGGCACGCTGGCCTTCGTCGCGATGGCCGCGCTGCTCAGCGCCGAGATCGCGCTGGGCTTCGCGCTCACCGCACCCATCGTCGCGGCCACGGCCGCGACGGCTCGCCTGTTCGGATCGTTCGGCGCGCTCGCGGCGGCCACCGTCGAACGCGCGCCGCGGCGCGTGTGGGCCACCGTGATGACGGTGCTGATCGGCGTGGTCACCACCGTGGTGATCACCGGCACCAACGCCGACATGATCCGCTCGGCCCGCGCCCTGTTCGCCCCCGCCGCCGGCGTCGACGTGTGGGTGAGCGCGGATGCCCCCGACAGCTACCCCACCGACGCACTGCCGCAAGGCCTTTCGGATAAGGTGGCCACCCTGCCCGGGGTGGGGCGGGTCACCGAGGGGGCATTCGGGTTCGCCGTCGTCGGCGGAACCCGCGTCCTGCTCGACGGCTTCGCCGACGGAACCCACGATTCGCTGTTCCGCGCGCTCGACGAACGGGTGCGCGCCGACGTGCTCGCCGGCCGCGGCGTGGTGCTCACGCAGAACCTCGGCAGTACCCTGCACGTCCGCGCCGGCGATCGGCTGCAGCTGCAGACGCCGCAGGGTCCCCGGCAAGCTCAGGTGCTGGCGCTGGTGCCGTTCTTCTCGACCGTGATCGGCACGGTCGGAATGGATCTCGAGCACCTGCGGGCGTGGTTCGATCGCCCGGCGGCGACCACCCTGCAGATCACCGCGGCGCCGGGCGCCGATCCGAGGCGCCTGCTGGCCGAGGTCCGCCGGGCGGTGCCGGCCCCGAACCATGTGTACGACGGCCGCGCCGCGCTGGCGGGGCTGGAAGCGCCGCTGCACCAGAGCATGTTCATCGCCAACGCGGTCTGGGTCATCGTCGTGGCCGTGGCCGGCGTCGCGCTGCTCAACACGCTGACGCTGTCGGTGACCGAGCGCCGCCGCGAGATCGGCGTCCTGCGGGCCATGGGGTCCAGCCGCCGGTTCACCCTGCGGACCGTCCTGGCGGAGGCGGCCGGAATCGGTTTCGTCGGTGGGATTTTGGGGCTGCTGTTCGGCCTGACCGACCAGTGGCTGTTCAGCCTCATCAGCGGGGACATCATGAATTTCCGGGTCGGCTTCCGCCTGAGCCCGATGGCCCTGGCCTTCACCGCGGGGGCGCTGGTGATCTGCCTGCTCGGTTCGGTGCCGCCCGCGCGGCGCGCGGCGCGGCTGAACATCATCGAGGCCGTCAGCGTGGAGTGAGGGTGGCGAACCCCTGCAGATGAGGCTTGCACGGGAACGGGACCGGGGTGCGGCCGATGGTGCGCAGCGCCGTGGTGTCGAACCCCGCCGCGGCGATCGATTCCAGGGTCCGCCGATTCGGCTCGCACCCGGCGGCCACCCACGACCACGGCTTGGCCACCAAGTCCTGGAACCGGCCCGTCGCGCCCTCGCCCCGCACATGCTCGAGGACGACCAGCCTGCCGCCCGGGGTGAGGACCCGGCGGATCTCGGCGAGGGTGGCGGGCACGTCGTCGACCGAACACAACACGAGCCCGATGTGCACGGAGTCGAAGCTGTTGTCCGGGAAGGGAATCGACTCGCCCGCGCCCTCGACGATGTCGACGGCGATGCCGTGCCGGGCGGCCAGCCGGGCCGCCATCCGCCGGAACGGCGCCACCGGCTCCACGGCGGCCACCGACGTCACCGCGGCGGGCAGGAACCTCAAATCGGTGCCCGGCCCCAGGCCGAGCATCAGCAGCCGCCCGACGGCGTTGCTGAGCGCCGCCCGGCGGTACCGGTGGTAGAACAGCCGGTCGAAGACCGGCTGGCCGAACCGATACACGTACGGGAACAGCGGATTGCGGCGCGTCACCGGGCGCCCAAATCCATTCGGAACGGCGGATATTCGTCGCGCATCAGGGAGACGTAGACGGCCACCCGGTAGCGCCAGCGCACGATGCCCAGCAGCAGGTCGAACATCCCCGGCGGAATGGTCGCGGTGCACAACAACGACACCGCGGCGATCACGCACAGCAGCTGCAGCAGCGGCTCCATCGACCAGCAGAGCAGTATCTGCGGAATGGCCAGCAGCCACTTCACCAGCACGGCCCAATTGCGCAGCCGCTCCGGATAATCCACCTGCAGGTCGCCGGGATAGTCGGGGCGCGACGCGAGCGTGAACGGCGGATATTGGTCCGTGCTGTTCATCGGGAATCGGAAGTTCATCACCCGCCAGGACCAGCGCAGCACACCGACGTTGAAGTCGAACAGGGGTCGCGGGTACCGCCCGGTGAACAGGATGGCGACGCCGGCGACGACGGTCGACAGCGGAAAGATCAGGTAGAGCCCGATCAGGATCGGGTAGTGCGGGACCGCCAGCACGCACCACTTCACCAGCCAGAGCCAGCGCGAGGGCGCATCGAAATCGCCTCGCACCCTGACGGATTCGTCGTTCATGGGCTGGATCGGCTGGTCGTCGCTGCCCCCATTTCTCGGTCGATCTCTGCGGACATCCTACGATGGCTCGTCCAGCGCAGGAACATCGTCAGCGCGGCGGCCTGCAGCCGGTCGGGGATCAGTGCGGCCGGGCGCAGCACGACCTCCCCGTGCGAGACCGGCAGCGAAGCCACCCGGGACACTGCCATCACCCTGTGCCTGCGGGTCCTCTCGTACCGGCGCAGCGCTTTCGGCACGTCGTCGTTCGTCGCCGCGTCGGCGAGCGCCTTGCACAGCACCATGGTGTCCAGCAGCGCCTGGTTGGTCCCCTGCGCCAGGGTGGGCGGCATCGTGTGGGCGGCGTCACCGAGCAGCGTGATCGGGCCCCGGCCCGCCGGCGGTATGGGATGGCGGAAGTGCGGATACGGCGAGTGCGCCAGGTCGTCGTCGGTCAGGGCCGCCAGCACCCGGTCGACGGCGTCGGACCAGCCGGTGAAATGGGACCGGATCTCCTCGATCGGGCGCTGCGGCCGCACGAAGCCGTAGGACCACGGCAGGTCGAACCACCACTGCACGTCGGTGCCCCCGGCCGGCCACAGGCCGAGGTTTCCCCGCTCGCCGATGACCATCAGCGCGGTGCCCTTGTCCGGGACCTCCGCGAGCGTGGTCAGCCCCTGCCAGCTGCACCAGCCGGTGGGCCGGGCCTGCCGGCCGCCGACGCGGTCGCGGACCATCGAGTGCAGGCCGTCGGCGCCGATCAGCAGATCCCCCTCGACCGCGCGGCCGTCGGCGAACTCGACCCGCACGCCGTCGCGGGTGTCCTCGAACGCGATCGCGCGGGAGCCGCATCGGATGCGGTCGGCCGGGAAGCCGTCCAGCAACCGTTCCAGCAGGACCCGGCGCGGCACCATCCGCACGGGCGCGCCCAGCCGGTCCGCCATCACCGACACGTCGAGCGTGGCGAGCGGACGGCCGGTGCGGGTGACGGCCCGCACGGTGGACAGCAGCTGACCGGCCCCGTCCATGTCGACGCCCAGCTGCCGCAGCACCGTGTCGCCGTTGGACCAGATCGTCACCGCGCCGCCGGGCGCCCGCAGCTCGGGTCGACGCTCGTAGACGGTGACGTCATGGCCGTCCCGCAACAGTCCGCGGGCGACCGAGATGCCCCCGACCCCGGCGCCCACCACCAGCGCCCGAAGCGGACGCCGGTGGCCAGTCACGTCAGCTCCCGACCCCTACAGCGAACGCTGCAGCAGAACCTGGCCGCTGTCGGCGGCCACCACCTGCACGGCGGCGATCTGGTCGACCGGAGTCGAGATGCTGCCCGCGGGCGTCGCCGTGTGGCCGGGTTCGGCCACCCAGGTCGCCAGCCGGGTCTGGCTGCCGTCGCGGCCCACGACCACCATCGCCAGGGTGTCGTGGTGCGCGTTGAGCGGGGCCAGGCACACGCACCGCAGGTTGATGGACGTCCCCCAGTGCTGGCTGGACAGCTGCACCGTCGACGTCAGCAGGGTGGTGCCCACCTGCGCCATCGGCGCCGAGGAGGCGGCCACCTGCTGCGACGAGGACGACGAATACCCCTGCAGCCCGACGAACACGCCGATCGCGAGCACCACGGCCGCGGCCGACGAGGCCACCCAGGTCACGATGCGCGTGCGGCGCCGGCGCCAGCTCACCTTGGCCAGCAACGACGGCAACAGCTCCGGCGACATCTCCGGTGTGGCCGGCAACCCGGCCTCGTTCATCGCGGCCACCTCGTCCCGGCCCAGCTGGGACAGCAGGGCGGGCACGCCACTGAGGTCCGCGACCGCCTCGCGGCACGCGGGGCAGTGCGCCAGGTGCGCCTCGAATTCGCGCCGCTCGGCGGCCGACAACGAGCCCAAAACGTATGCGGCATCCCACATCACGTACGGATCGGCGGGCGGGCCGAGGCCCCGTAGCGGCGTATTCATCTCATCCATTCCCTCATCACCCTTCAAGCATTTCGGAGCCCCTTAGCGGGTAACTCCAAGTTCCTGCAGAGTGAGCCGCAACGCCCGCACGGCGTAGTGTAATCGCGACTTCACCGTCCCCTCGGCGATGCCGAGGTCTGCAGCAATCTGCGCAGTCGTCCATCCGCGGTAGTAGGACCGGTCGATCACGGCCCGGTGCTCGGCCGACAGCTGCACCATCGCGTCGGCGATCAGCAGCCGGTCCAGCGCCGCGTTCACCTCGTCCGGCGTCGACCGTTCCGGCGCGCCCGCCTCGTCGGTCGAAGCGACGACGTTGCGGAACCGCGCGCCGCGCCGGTCGTCGATGATCATGTTGCGGGCGACCGTGAACAGCCACGCCCGCGCCGAGCGCTCCGTGTCCCCGACGACCTCCGGATGCTGCCAGGCCCGCAGCAACGTCTCCTGCACCACGTCCTCGGACTGGCTCGCGTCCCCGGTCAACCGAAGCGCGTAGCGCCACAAGACCGCCGCGTGCTCGTCGTAGAGCGCCTTCATCAGAGCGGCCTCGGCAGCCCCCGACGCCCTCCGATTGCTTGCCACACGGGCCACTCCATCACCTCCGACTACTGAAACGAGTCGAATGGCGGTTTAGTTCACGCTAAGCCAGCGTCAGGATGCGCGGACCGGCGTCGGTGACCGCCACGGTGTGTTCCCAGTGTGCCGCGCGGGAACCGTCGGAGGTAGTGACCGTCCACTCGTCGTCGAGCACCACGGTCTTGCCCGTGCCGAGGGTCAGCATCGGCTCGATGGCCAGCACCGATCCGGGGGCCAGCAGCGGGCCGCGCCCGGGCGAGCCCTCGTTGGGCAGGAACGGGTCCATGTGCATGTGCCGGCCGATGCCGTGGCCGCCGTAGCCCTCCACGATCCCGAACGCCCGCCCGTGCCGGCCCTCGGCCGCCCGCGTGCCCGCCTCGATGGCGTGCGATACGTCGGTGAGCCGGTTGCCGGGGACCATCGCGGCGATGCCGGCCTCCAGCGATTCCCGGGTGGCGTCGCACAGCGCCGCATCGGCCGCGTCGAGGCTCCCGACGCCGAACGTGACCGCGGCGTCGCCGTGCCAGCCGTCCAGCACCGCCCCGCAGTCGATGGACACCAGGTCGCCCGGAGCCAACACCTCTGCGGCCGACGGGATCCCGTGCACCACCCGCTCGTTGACCGACGCGCAGATCGACGCGGGGTAGCCGTGATAGCCGAGGAACGACGGGATGGCGCCCGCCTCGCGGATCACCGCCTCGGCGATCTCATCGAGGCTCAGGGTCGACACGCCTGCCACCGCCGCCGCCCGCACCGCCTGCAACGCGGCCGCGACCACCGCCCCCGCCGCGGCCATCGCGTCGAGTTCGTCGGCGGTGCGCTGCGGCACGACTTTGCGGCTTCGCAGCCGCGCCAGCGCGCTCACGATTACTTGCCCAGCGCCTGCAGGGCGCGGGCGAACACTTCGTCCATGCCGCCGACGGCGTCGACCGTCCTGAGTTCGTCGCGGTAGTACTCGAGCAGCGGCGCGGTCTCGTCGCGGTAGACCTTCATCCGGTTCAGGATCACGTCGTCGGTGTCGTCGGCGCGGCCCCGCGACTTGAGGCGCTGCAACAACTCCTCCTCCGAGACGCGGAACTCCAGCACGGCGTCGATGTCGGTGCCGCGGCGCCCCAGCATGTCGTGCAGCGCCTTGGCCTGCTCCGTGGACCGCGGATAGCCGTCCAGGATGAAGCCGTTGGCCGCGTCGTCATCGCTGAGGCGGTCGTCGACGAGCTGGTTGGTCAGCTCCGAGGGCACCAGGTCGCCGGCGTCCAGGTAGCGCTTGGCCTCGCACCCGAGTTTGGTTCCGTTCTCGATGTTGCTGCGGAACAGCTCCCCGGTGGAGATGTGCGGAATTCCGAGCTTTTCGGAGAGCTTCTGGGCCTGCGTTCCCTTGCCCGCCCCCGGCGGTCCCAGCAAAACGACTCTCACTTGAGGAACCCTTCATAGTTGCGCTGCATCAGCTGGCTCTCGATTTGCTTGACCGTATCCAAACCGACGCCAATCATGATCAAAACCGCGGTACCGCCGAACGGCAAATTCTGAACCGCTCCGCCATTGCCGATCTGCAAGAACAGGTTGGGCAGCACCGAGATGGCGCCGAGGTAGATCGAGCCCGGCAGGGTGATCCGGCTCAGCACATAGCGCAGGTAGTCGGCGGTGGGCTTGCCCGGTCGAATGCCGGGAATGAAGCCACCGAACTTCTTCATTTCGTCGGCGCGTTCGTCTGGGTTGAACGTGATCGACACATAGAAGTACGTGAAAAAGATGATCAGCCCGAAATAAGTGCTGATGTAGATCGGGTCGCTGGGGTCGGACAGGTAACTGCCGACGAACTTGTCCCACCAGCTGTTGCCCACGCCGCCGCTGCCGCTGCGGATCAGCTGCGTGATCAGGTGCGGGATGTAGATCAGCGACGACGCGAAGATGACCGGGATGACGCCGGCCTGGTTGACCTTCAGCGGCAGGTACGTCGACGTTCCGCCGTACATCCGCCGGCCCACCATGCGCTTGGCGTATTGCACCGGGATGCGCCGCTGACCCTGCTCGACGAACACCACGCCGACGATGATCACCAGGGCGGCGACGCAGACGGCGGCGAAGATGGCCCCACCGCGGCTGTCCAGGATGGTCTTGCCCTCGGATGGGATGCGCGCCGCGATGCCGACGAAGATCAGCAACGACATGCCGTTGCCGATGCCGCGCTCGGTGATCAGCTCACCCATCCACATCACCAGGGCCGCGCCGGCGGTCATCACCATCACGATGACCACCAGGGTGAAGATGCTCTGGTCGGCGATGATGTCCAGCGAGCAGCCCTGCAGCAGCCCGCCGTTGGCCGCCAGGGCCACGATGCTGGTGGCCTGCAGGATGGCCAGCGCGATGGCCAGGTAGCGGGTGTACTGCGTCATCTTGGCCTGGCCGGACTGGCCCTCCTTGCGCAGTTCCTCGAACCGCGGGATGACCACGGTGAGTAGCTGCACGATGATGCTGGCCGTGATGTAGGGCATCACCCCGACCGCGAACACCGTCAGTTTCAGCAGCGCACCGCCGGAGAACAGGTTGATCAGCGAATAGATCTGGCCGGCCGCGCCGCCGCTGGCCTCCTTGATGCACTGCTGGACGTTCGGGAAGTTGACGCCGGGGGACGGCAGCGCGGCGCCCAGCCGATAGAGAACGACGATGCCCAGCGTGAAGAGGATCTTCCGTCTCAGATCGACTGTCCGCAGCGATGAGATGAAAGCCGAAAGCACTCTTCCTCCTGCGCAGCCGGGGGGTCTCCTGCATTACGCGCCCAACACCCGCAGGCCAGGACGTACGGCCGCCTTATCTATAGCGCGTCAAACCGTGTACGAGACTAACAGCTGATTCGGGTGGGCCCGTCCAGGGCCGTCGGCCACAGCCCGTTTGACGCTCGGAACAACACAGGAAGCCGTAAGCCACGGGGCGTAGAGTTCTGGTGGCTCGTTGCATTTGCTAAATAAATAGGAGCACCATGACACGCACTGACCAAGACAGCTGGGACCTGGCGTCCAGCGTCGGTGCCACGGCCACGATGGTCGCCGCGGCACGTGCGCTGGCCAGCGAGGGTAGCAACCCGATCATCGACGACCCGTTCGCGGCGCCGCTGGTACGGGCGGTCGGCCTGGAATTCTTCCGCCAGCTGGTCGACGGCGAGGTCGTCCCGCCGGGCGGGGATGACGGGGACCGTGATCTGCAGCTGGAGACCGACTCGATCGCCGTGCGCACCCGCTTCTTCGACGACTTCTTTCTGAACGCCGCCCGCGACGGCATCCGCCAGTCGGTGATCCTCGCGGCCGGCCTCGACGCCCGCGCCTACCGGTTGAGTTGGCCGCCCGGCAGCGTGGTCTACGAGGTGGACCAGCCCAAGGTCGTCGAGTTCAAGAGCGCCGCGATGGCGCAGCTGGGCGCCGCCCCGACCGCGGACCGGCGGACGGTCAGCGTCGATCTGCGCGACGACTGGCCGGAAGCGTTGCGGCGCAGCGGGTTTGACCCCGCGCAGCCCACGTCGTGGAGCGCCGAGGGCCTGTTGATGTACCTGCCGCCCGAAGCCCAGGACAAGCTGTTCGACAACATCACCGAGCTCAGCGCGCCGGGCAGCAAGCTGGCCACCGAATTTCACGGCGATTCCGGCCGGACGATGACCGAACGCGCCAAGCAGTTCAACCGGCGCTGGGCGAACATCGGCTGCGACATCGACCTCTCCGGGCTGTTCTTCGACGGCGAGCGCAGCAACGTCGTGGACTACCTGTCGGGCCACGGCTGGCAGGTCACCACCCGCGAGCGGCGGGAGTACTTCGCCGACTACGGGCTGACGTTCCCGCAGGACGAGACGTCGCAGCTGCGCAACATCGTCACCGTCACCGCGACGCTGGGCTAGCTAGGCCTGGCGGCCGGCGCCCGCACCACCATCGGCACGGCGGGGAAGCACCACGCCATCTCGGTGCGCGACTTGCGCAGCGCGGCGGTGCCGTAGCCCTTCTTGCGGTGCTCCGGGTGGATCCAGATGCGCACGTTCACCTCGCCGCCGAGCAGCTCGCCGAACACCATGCCGACCTTCTCGCCGGAATCGACGGCCACGAACCAGGCGGCCTCCTCGTCGTCGAGGCGCCCGAGCGCCGCGCTGATCTCGTCGTCGAGGTTGCCCGCCGGCCCGCCCGACCCGTCGCCGGCGGCGCCCATGTCCTCGGTGCGGGCGGCAAAGATGTCGCGATCCTTGTCGGCGGAGAAGGGCCGCAGCTCGAGCGTCTCCCCGGAGCTGGCCGGGCGCTCGCCGAGGGTGAAGCTGAGCTGTTTGTTCAGGTCCTCGAGTTCGGCCAGGATCTTGCGGCGCGAGTCGACCGTGAGCTGAGCGAACGACATCCCCATCACCGCTTCGGCGGCCAGGTGGGAGGTGTCGAGCAGCCGGACGATCGCCTCGACCGCGGCCGCGTTGTTCTCGGACTCGACCACGACGTCGGCGATTTCATGCCGCCGTTCAAGGGCTTTCAACAAGGCATCGGCGATCTCGCGGCGGGCGGCTTTGCGGTCCTGGTCGGTCATTGCACCAGCCTAGAACGCCGCCCCGGGGAGCGCGCTACATCGGCGGTTTCCCAGTTCCAGGAACCGCTGGTAGCGATCCTCGATCGGGGCGGCCCAGGCGGGGTCGGGTTCGACTACGCGCTCGGTGCGGGCCCAGCGGGCGGCGTCGGCGATCGAGGTTTCCAGGCCGGCGGCCATGCGCGCCAGGAACGCCGCGCCCAGCGCCGCCCCTTCCGGCACGGCGGACACCTCGACCGGCCGCCCGGTGGCGTCGGCGATGGCCCGCATCCACGGCGCGACGCGGGTTCCGCCGCCGGTGGCGACGATGCGCGCCGCCGGCGCCCCGCTGAGCTCGATGAGCTGGCGGACCACGAAGCCGGACGCCTCGTAGGCGGCCCGCCGCAGCGCGGCGGCGTCGTGGGTGAGGTCCAGGGCGTCGAGCATGGCCCGGCGATCCGGGTCGTGGAACGGGGTGCGTTCGCCGCGGATGTACGGCGACCACACCGGCACGCGCCCGGGCCGCGCGGCGGCCGGATCGCCGGGCGCGACGACGCGGTCCACCCAGCCGAGAAACAGGCCGCCGGCGTTGCTGGCCCCGCCGATCTGGCTCTTCCCCGCTGCGGTGTGGGGGATCGTCCACAGGCCGGGCACCTGCCGGGGCTCCGAGATGGTGGTCCACACGATCAAGGTGGTGCCGCACAGCACCAGCACGTCGCCGACGCGGTCGGCACCGGCCACGATCTGTTCGCACAGCGCGTCGATCGCGCCGATCGCCAGCGCCGCGCCGGTGCCGTGCACCTGCCCCACGGCGGCGCCCATGCTTTCCACCCGCGGCATCTGCTCGGGCCTCGCGCCGCGTTCGGCGCACGCCTCGGCATTCCAGCCGGTCCCCTCGAACAGCGGATACGCGGTGGCGGCGGTGGCGAAGTCGATCACCGCCTCGCCCGCCAGCGCGTGGTTGGCCACCGCCGGTGCCGGCCAGTACGCGGCCGCGCCCGGCGCCTGGGCCGCGGTCCAGCGCAGGAATTCCGCGGCCTCCCCCAGCGCCGGCAGCGGCTGCGCCTCCTGTTGTGCCGTCCGGCCCCGTTCGTCGCCGTACAGCAGCCCCGGTGTGGTCGGCACCCCCGCGGCGTCGACGGCCGTCAGCGACGGCACCATCGCGGAGACCGCCACCGCCCTGGCGTCCGGGCGGTCCAGCCGCGCGAGGGCGGCCAACGGCCCCCGCCGCCACGCCTGGTCGGCGTCGTGCTCGAGCCGGTTCGGCGCCGGCACCCGCAATTCGTGCGGGATCCGCGCCCGCGCCGTCACCCGGCCGTCGGCGTCCGCGGCGACCGCCTTGACCGCGGTGCTGCCGACGTCGATGCCGATTGTGACGCCATCACGTGACACGGGCGTCACCGTACGCCAGCATTGGGGTTCGTGACGTCAAGACCGCGCGCCCTGGTGACGGCCCCGCTGCGTGGGCCGGGGTTCGCCAAGCTGTCCGAGCTGGCCGACGTCGTCTACGACCCCTGGATCGAGCAGGCCCCGCTGCGGATCTACGGCGCCGAACAGCTGGCCGAGCGCATCGTGGCGGAGTCCGCCGATGTGGTTGTGGTGGAAGGTGACTCGGTGAGCGGGCCGGTGTTCGACCTGAACCTGCGCGCGATCGCGTCCACCCGCGGGGACCCGAACAACGTGGACATCGAAGGCGCCACCGCCGCCGGCATCCCGGTGCTCAACACCCCCGGCCGCAACGCCGACGCGGTCGCCGAGATGACGGTGGCGCTGCTGCTCGCGGCCACCCGTCAGCTGCTGCCCGCCGACTCGGATGTCCGTGGCGGCAACATCTTTCGCGACGGCAGCATCCCCTATCAGCGGTTCCGCGGCTGGGAGATCGCCGGGCTCACCGCCGGCCTGGTGGGCCTGGGTGCGGTCGGCCGCGCCACCGCCTGGCGGCTGTCCGGGCTGGGACTGCGGGTCATCGCCCACGACCCCTACAACGACGACGCCCGGCACGGCCTGGACGAGCTGCTGGACGAGGCCGACGTCGTCTCCATGCACGCCCCCGTCACCGACGACACCGCCGGCATGATCGGCGCCGAGCAGTTCGCCGCCATGCGCGACGGCGTGGTCTTCCTCAACACCGCCCGCGCCCAGCTGCACGACACCGACGCGCTGGTCGACGCGCTGCGCAGCGGCAAGGTGGCCGCCGCGGGCCTGGACCACTTCGTCGGCGAATGGCTGTCCCCGGATCACCCGCTGGCCGGGATGCCCAACGTGGTGCTGACGCCCCACATCGGCGGCGCCACGTGGAACACTGAGGCTCGGCAGGCGCAGATGGTGGCCGACGACCTGGAGGCGCTGCTGGCTGGCGGGACGCCCACCCACATCGTCAACCCGGAGGTGCTACGGCCATGAAATCGGTAGCCGACCCCGAGACCGCGGTGCTGGACGCGGCCAAGGACATGCTGCGCCGGGGGCTCGTCGAGGGAACCGCGGGCAACATCTCCGCGCGGCGCTCCGACGGCAACGTCGTCATCACGCCGTCGTCGGTCGACTATCGCGACATGCAACTCGACGACCTCGTCCTGATCGACCCGGACGGCGCCGTGCTGCACGCCGCGGACGGCCGCGCGCCGTCGTCGGAGATGCAGCTGCACCTGGCCTGCTACCGCGCGTTCGACGACATCGGCAGCGTCATCCACAGCCATCCGGTGTGGGCGACCATGTTCGCCATTGCGCACCAATCGATTCCGGCCTGCATCGACGAGTTCGCGGTGTACTGCGGCGGGGACGTCCGGTGCACCGACTACGCCGCGTCCGGCACGCCCGACGTCGGCGCCAACGCCGTCAAGGCGCTCGACGGCCGGGGTGCCGCGCTGATCGCCAACCACGGCCTGGTCGCCGTGGGGCCCCGACCGGACAAGGTGCTGCACATCACCGCGCTGGTCGAACGCACCGCCCAAATCGTCTGGGGCGCAAAGGCACTCGGCGGGCCCGTGCCCATCCCGGAGGACGTGAACCGCAACTTCGCCAGCGTCTACGGCTACCTGCGCGCCAACGCCTGATGCGCCCGGTCCGGTTCGGCCACGCGACCGTTTCGCGGGTGGCCGAACTCCAATTCGACTTGGGTGCACAATTTTTCCCGCACACGCCGCCGTCGGGCTGGCGGGACAACGCCGACCTGCTGGAGCCCGACTTCTTCGACCCCTCGACCGACCAGTGGCACATCGCGGTCCAAAGCTGGGTCATCGAGGTGGACGGGCTGACCGTCGTCGTGGACACCGGGGTCGGCAACGACCGCGACCGCCCCCACATGCCGCCCCTGGACCACCTGAATACCGGGTTCCTAGCCGCGCTGGAGGCCGCGGGCGTCGACCGCACCGCCGTGGACGTGGTGGTCAACACCCACATCCACTCCGACCATGTCGGGTGGAACACCCGGCGCGAGAACGACGCGTGGGTCCCGACCTTCCCCAACGCGCGATACCTGGTGCCGGCCGCCGACTACCGCCACTTCTGCCCGGATGGGCCCGCCGGCCAAGACCCCGGTGACCAGCTGGTGTTCGCCGACAGCGTCGCGCCCGTCGACGCGGCGGGCCAGCTCGTCCAGTGGTCGGACGAACACCAGATCAGCCGGTCGCTGCGGCTGCGGGCCGCCCCCGGGCACACGCCCGGCTCCTCGGTGCTGTGGCTGGACGCGGGCCGGCCGGCGGCCTTCGTCGGCGACCTGACCCACAGCCCGCTGCAACTGCGTCGACCGGGCGACGCGTGCGCCTTCGACGTCGACGCGCCGGCCGCGGCCGTGACCCGCCGCCGGATCTTCACCGAAGCCGTCCAGACCAAGGCCGCCGTGATACCCGCGCACTATCCCGGCCACGGCGGCGCCACGATCCGCGCCGTCGCCGATCAGTTCGACATCGACCGCTGGCTGGACTTCGAATCCCTCTGAGCCCGAGCCTCGCCGAGGTTACGGTGTGGGCATGGCGCCCTACCGAGTAGTCCAGTGGTCGACCGGCAACATCGGCAGCAGGGCGCTCGGCGTGCTGCTTGACCGCGACGACTTCGAGGTGGTGGGCGTGCACGCCTTCGGCCCGGACAAGGTGGGCCGCGACGCGGGCCTGCTGGCCGGCCGGGCCCCGGCCGGGGTGGCCGCGACCGACAACGCCGACGCGCTGATCGAGCTTCGGCCGGATTGCGTGAACTACATGCCCCGGGTCATCGACTACGAGCTGGTGCTCAGGATGCTGCGCTCCGGCATAAACGTCGTCACGACGGGCGATTTCCTGACCGGCACCCATCACCCGGTCGAGCTCCCGGCGCTGCAAGCGGCGGCGCGGGAGGGCGGCGCGACCTTTTTGGGCACCGGGTTCGAGCCGGGCTTCATCAACGTCGTCGCCGGCTTCCTCACCGGCGCGTGCCGCGAGGTCGACCACGTCAAGCTCGTCGAAACCCTGGACTGCACAACCTATCCCGTGTGGGACGTGTGGAAGGTGCTCGGCTTCGGCAAAACCCCCCGCGAACCGGTGACGCAAATCGACCCGGCGACACAACGATTCGGGTTGGGTTACTTCGAGACGCTGGACATGATCGCCGCCATGCTGGGCGTCGAACTCGACTTCAAGGACGCGTTCGTCGAGCCCGCGGTGTTGACCCGCGACCTGCACCTGGGCTGGGTGGACTTCGCGGCCGGCACCATCGGTGGCCAGCGCCGCACGTATCGCGGCCACCGCGGCGGCCGCCCCGTGGTCGAGCTGGCCATCTGCTGGACGATGAGCGACGACGCGCTCGACCCGCAATGGCCCGACCCCAAGGGCTTCAGCGTGGTGATCGAAGGCCGGCCACACGTCGACGCCACGATCCGGTTCGGCAAACCGGGCGAGGACGTGATGACGGTGTTGATGGACAGCACCGCCGTCGCGGCCGTCAACGCCATCCCGTTCCTGTACGACGCGCGGCCGGGTGTCATCACCCCGATCGACTTGCCCATCTCCGGTTCCAAAGGGGCACTAACGGTTTGAACCGCGCCATTCGCGCGGCGTGATGCCGTGCGTGCGGCCGAACAGCCGGCTGAAATAGCCGGGATCGCCGATGCCGACCCGCCTGGCCACCTCCCCGACCGGGAGCTCCGTCTGGGTCAGCAGCTCGCGGGCGGCCGCCATCCGGCGCTCGGCGATCCACTCCCCGACCGTCCGCCCGGTGCGGCGCCGCACGACCGTGGTCAGGTGCCCGGGCGTCATGCCGAGTTCGTCGGCCACGTCGCGCAGCGACAGCGGCTCCGCGTGCCGCCGGTCGATCACCTCGAACACTCCGGCCAGCAGCGGTTCGGCGCTGCGGCGCAACTCGGCCACCGCCGGGCCCGCCAGCCGCGCGAGGTCGATCAGCAACAGCGTCAGGTGCGCCAGGACCGCCTGGCGATAACCGTCCTGGCCGCCGGCCAGCTCGGCCTCGATCGACGCGATGGCGTTGTCCCACAAGGGCCGTCGGTCATCGGGCAACTCGAGCCGCAGCACGCCGCCCGCGTGCCCGTGCAGGAACGGGAACAACAGCGGATGCGCCCGCCACGTCGGCCACGCCGACGCCGCGTCCTCGCCCAAGGCGGCGGGATCGAAGAACACCGCGACGCCGTCGTCGAGATGGAAGCCCTGCGCGGGGTCGAGCACCGCGCCCGCCGCCAGCACGTGCACCGCCCCGTCCGCGGGCACGTACCAGAGCGCCGGAAAGTCGTGGATGTGCCGGCCGCGTTCCCCGAGACCGGGCCCCGCTCGCAGCAGCGCCACCGGGGGCGTGCCCGGGTCCGCCCGGTATTCGTAGACGGGCACGCCGCCGCGCTGGCTTACCATCCGCGCTAGCCGTGCCATATCCCCGAAGATAGTCCCATTAGTTCCGATAATCGACCAATTCTTCTGCGATGCAGGCGTTCACCATGGGTAATGTGACGAAACATCATCCACATGACTACCTGCCCGCCGCGGGCCACGACGCGCTGCTGCCCACCTACGACCTGATGTCCCGCCTGCTGGGCATGAAGAAGGTCCAACGGGCCCTGATCGCGCAGGCCGAGATCACCGACGGTCAGCGCGTGCTGGAAATCGGCTGCGGGACGGGCAATCTCACCATTCGTACCAAACGGTCTCATCCCACGGCCGAGGTGATCGGCTGCGACCCCGACCCGCGGGCGCTCGAGCGGGCGCGGCGAAAGACGAGCGAAGTCCGTTTCGACAGTGCCTACGTCGAACGGCTCCCGTACGCCGACGGCGAATTCGACCGCGTGCTGTCGTCGATGATGCTGCACCACATCGGCGAGGACGCGAAAAGCACCGCCGCGGCGGAGGTTTTCCGGGTCCTGCGCCCCGGCGGCAGTCTGCACCTGGTGGACATCGGCGGCGAGCCGGCCGCCGAGCACGGCCTGGCGGCGCGGCTCATCAGGCGCAATCACCACGCGGCGGGCAACCTCGGCGACGCGATCCCCCGGCTGCTGCGCGGGGCGGGGTTCGAGTGCACGGAGGTGGCATCGATGCGGCACCGGGTCCTCGGGCGGCTGAACTACTACCGCGCCACCCGCCCCGCCTAGCGCTGGTCGATCGCGACCTTCACCGCCCCGCTATCGCCCTGGTTGGCGATCGCGAGGAACGCGTCGCGCCACTGGTCGAGCCGAAAGGTGTGGGTCAGCATGGGGCGCAAGTCGATTCGGCCGCCGGCGGCCAGGTCGAGGTAGTGGGCGATGGCGTGCTTGCGCCGGCCCTCGACCTCCTCGACGCCGAACGCGTTCGACCCCACGAGCGCGATCTCCTTGAAGTACAAGGGGCTCCACTCCCAGCGGCCGGGGGCGTGCACACCCGCCTTCACCAACGTCCCCCGCGAACGCAGCGCCCGCACCCCCACCTCGAACGTCTCGGGTTTGCCGACGGTGTCGTAGACCACGTCGAGCGCGCCCGGGTGGGCCATCGGCAGCCCCAGCAGCGGCTGTCGCAGCCGCCCGCCGCCCCAGGCGACCAGCTCCTCGATCAGGTCCAGCCGCGGTTCGTGCGCCAGCACCTTGGCGGCCCCGAACCGCCGGGCCAGCTCCGCCTGCGCACCGAAGCGCGCCACCACGGCGACGGCCACGTCCGGGTAGAGCGCCCGCAGGATCGCCACCGCGCACAACCCCAGCGAGCCGGCCCCGTACACCAGGGCGCGGCCGCCGCGCGGCGGCGGGTGGCGGGTGATCGCGTGCAGGGACACCGAAAACGGGTCGGCGAACACGGCCATCTCGTCCGAAATCGCGTCCGGCACCCCGAACAGCATGCTGTCGTGGGCGGGCATCAGCTCGGCGTAACCGCCCGTCACGTCGGCGGACACCCCGGTGTGGATGCCGGCCTTGATGTCGCCGTCGGTGAAGCTCCAGCACAGGCTGTAGTCGCCGTCTTCGCATGCCGGACACGGCGGCTCGATGCCGCGGGGGCCGCAGGACAGCCACGGGTTGAGCACCACTCGCTGCCCCACCTCGAGGCCGCGGGCCCTAGGCCCGAGCGCCACCACGTCGGCGACCACCTCGTGGCCCATGACCTGTGGGAAGGAGCAGAAGGACGACATGGCGTTGTCGGCGTCGCCCTCGCCGAAATCCATCAGGATCTGCTTGGAATCCGAGCCGCAGATGCCGGTCAGCCGCGGCCGGGTGAGCACCCAATCGTCGTGCGGCAGTTGGGAATCGGGCACGTCCCGCAGCGCGGTCGGGGTGCGGCCCAGGTTCACGGTGAGCGTGTTCGCGCCCTCGGGCACCTCGACCGGCTCCGGCGCGACGCCGTACACCAGCGCCTTCATCTCGGCGCCATCCCGGCCGCTCCCGCGATGTACGCATCGAGATCGGCGTTCTTGGCGTCGACTACCCCCTTCAGGTCGGGCACGTAGTGCTCGAAACCGTCACCCTCCAGGGCCGCGATGATGCCGTCGGCCACCTCGTCCGCGGGCACCTTGGGGCCCTGGTAGAGCGGCTCCTCACTGCCGGGCCGGTCCCAGATCTCGGTGTCGACCGGGCCCGGCTCGATCAGCTTCACCGACACCCCGGAGCCGTGCAGGTCCACGGCCATCGCCTCGCTCCACCCGCACAATGCGAACTTGCTTGCGCAGTAAGCGGATTCGTGGATGATTCCGAGCCGACCGCCGACGCTCGACACGTTGACGATCATCCCCGATCCGCGCGCCAGCATCCGCGGCAACAGCGCCAGCGTCAGCCGCATCGGGGCGAAGAAGTTGACCCGCATGACGTGCTCGACCTCGCCGGGCTCCAGCGCGGCAACGGGCCGCCGCTTGGGGACGGCGGCGTTGTTGATCAGCACGTCGATGCCGCCGAGCGCCTCCCAGGCCTGGGCGGCCAGGTCCTGCAGCGCCGCGGTGTCGGCCAGGTCGGCCACCCACATCGCCGAGGACGGCGAGGTCCGCCGGCACTCGGCCAGCACCTGTCCGAGCCGGTCCCGGCGCCGCGCGACGAGCCCCACCACCGCGTGCCGCCCGGCCAGCTTGCGCGCCAGCGCGGCCCCCAGCCCCGACGAAGCGCCCGTGATCAGCACCCGATCGCTCATCAGTCAAGGTTGCCGCGAAACGCGGGAAGCGTACAGTGGTAGCAGCTTGTTATATCGACTAAATATTAGATGGACTAGTTCTGAACAGGGGCAAACATGACTTCCACCAGGTATGAGGGCGACACCTGGGACCTGGCCTCCAGCGTCGGGGTGACCGCGACGATGGTGGCCGCGGCCCGCGCGGTGGCGACCCGGGCCGAGCGCCCGCTGATCAACGACCCGTTCGCCGAGCCGCTGGTCCGGGCCGTCGGCGTAGACCTGCTCACCCGGCTCGCGACCGGCGAAGTGAACCCGGACGAGCTGAACGACGTGCACGACGGCTCCACCGGTTCGGCCGGCGCGATGTCGCGGATGGCCGACAACATGGCGGTGCGCACCAAGTTCTTCGACGAGTTCTTCCTCGACGCGGCGGGGGCGGGCATCAAACAGGCCGTGATCCTGGCCTCGGGGCTGGACGCCCGGGCCTACCGGCTGGCCTGGCCCGCCGGGACCGTCGTCTACGAGGTGGACCAGCCGCAGGTGATCGAGTTCAAGTCGCGCACCCTGGCCGAGCTGGGCGCCGCGCCCACCGCCGACCGGCGCGTGGTGGCCGTCGACCTGCGCGACGACTGGCCCGCCGCGTTGCGCGCCGCCGGGTTCGACCCGGCGCAGCCGACCGCGTGGAGCGCCGAGGGTCTGCTCGGCTACCTGCCGCCGGAGGCGCAGGACCGGTTGCTGGACACCATCACCGAACTCAGCGCGCCGGGCAGCCGGCTGGCGACCGAGAGCGCGCCCAACCGCGAGCCCGGTGACGAGGAGAAGCTGAAGGAACGCATGCAGCGCATTTCCGAGCGCTGGCGCGCGCACGGTTTCGAGCTGGACATGGCGGGGCTGGTCTACTTCGGGGAGCGCAACGAGGCGGCCGCCTACCTCAGGGATCGTGGGTGGGCGCTGGAAGTGGTCAGCATCCGAGAGCTGTTCGCGGCCAACGACCTTCCGCCCCTGGATGGAGACGACACTCGCATGGGCGACATGCTCTACGTGAGCGGCACGCGATGAGCGTGGGACGTAGCGAAGGCGACAGCTGGGGCCCCGCGTCCAGCGTGGGAGCGACGGCCACCATGGTCGCGGCGTCGCGCGCGGTGGCGTCGCAGGGGCCCGACGCGCTGCTCGACGATCCGCTGGCCGAACCGCTGGTGCGCGCGGTCGGCCTGGAGCCCTTCATCCGCATCGTGGACGGGCAGGTCGATTTCGAGGACGACCCGCTGTTCAATCGCAAGGCGCGGGCCGAACAGATCACAGTTCGCACCCGCTTCTTCGACGACTTCTTCATCGGCGCCACCAAAGCCGGTGTGCGCCAGGCGGTGATCCTGGCGAGCGGGCTGGACACCCGGGCCTACCGGCTGGGCTGGCCGGCGGGCACCGTCGTCTACGAGATCGACCAGCCACAGGTCATCGCCTTCAAGACCGACACGCTGGCCGGCCTCGGCGCCGCCCCGACCGCCGAGCGCCGCACGATCGCGATCGATCTGCGCGACGACTGGCCTGCGGCGCTGCGCGAGGGCGGGTTCGACGTTGCCCAGCCGACGGCGTGGAGCGCGGAGGGGCTGCTCCCCTACCTGCCGCCCGAGGCCCAGGACCGGTTGTTCGACAACATCACCGCGCTCAGCGCGCCGGGCAGCCGGCTGGCCACCGAGCACGTGCCGGATCCCAATGTGTTCTCCGACGAGCGGTTGCAGCGCATCAGCGAACGGTGGCAGCGGCTCGGTTTAGACCTCAACGCGGCCGACCTGTTCTACCGCGGCGAGCGCAACGTCGTCGTCGACTACCTGCAGACGCACGACTGGCAGGTCACCACCTATCCCGCCCGGGAGTTGTACGCGCAGAACGGGTTCGACTTCCCCGAGGACGAGATGTCGGCGACCTTCGGCGAGTTGAGCTACGTCGCCGCGACGTACAAGTAGCGAGTTGGCTAGGGTTTCGGCTATGTCACGCGCTCACGACGACGAGTGGGATCTGGCGTCCAGTGTGGGCGCGACCGCGACCATGGTGGCCGCCGGTCGCGCCATGGCGACCCGCGATCCCCGCGGCCTGATCCACGACCCCTTTGCCGAACCGCTAGTTCGCGCGGTGGGGGTGGACTTTTTCACCAAGATGATGGACGGCGAGCTCGACCTGGAAGCGATCGAGAACGCTTCGACGGTGCGCATGCAGGCGATGGTCGACGGAATGGCGGTGCGCACCAAGTACTTCGACGACTACTTCATCAACGCCACCGACGGCGGGATCCGGCAAGTCGTGATCCTGGCGTCCGGCCTGGATTCGCGCGCCTACCGGTTGCCGTGGCCGGACGGCACGGTGGTCTACGAGATCGACCAGCCGCGCGTGATCGACTTCAAGTCGGGCACGCTGGCCGGCATCGGTGCCGAACCGACCGCGACGCGGCGCACCGTGCCGATCGACCTGCGCGCCGACTGGCCGACCGCCCTGAAAGCCGCCGGGTTCGACACGACGGCGCCGACCGCGTGGCTGGCCGAGGGGCTGCTGATCTACCTGCCGCCCGAAGCCCAGGACCGGTTGTTCGACAACATCACCGCGCTCAGCACGCCCGGCAGCACGGTCGCGACCGAATTCGTGCCCGGCATCATCGATTTCGACGCCGAGCGGGTGCGCGAGATGTCCGGCTCGTTTCGCGACCACGGCGTGGACATCGACATGGCGTCGCTGGTCTACGCCGGCGAGCGCAACCACGTGGTGGACTACCTGAGTTCCAAGCGGTGGAACGTCGAAGGGATCACTCGAACGGAACTGTTTGCGCGCAACGGCATCGAGGCGCCACCCCCCGAGAACGACGACCCGCTCGGCGAGATCATCTTCATCAGCGGCGGGCTTACCGGCTAGAACCGCGCCTGCCCCGGCCACAGCGCGCTGGCGCCGTTGACGCTCTGTTCGACGTTGTCCCGGATGCCGGCGAGCGTGCGGCCCAGCAGGGCGGCCAGCGCGTCCGACACCGACGCGGCGGCCGGCTGCGACGAGGCGCGTGGCCGCACCATGTCCAGCAGCGACGAGCTCGGATAGTTGACGATGCGGACCTCGTCGTCCTGGTCCAGCCCGGCCAGCACCTTGGCCCGGCGCACCGCCGTGCGCAAGCCGCCGAGTTCGTCGACCAGGCCGCGCTCGAGGGCGTCGGCGCCGGTCCAAATACGCCCCTGCGCAACACGATCGGCGGCCTCGGCCGTCAGGTTGCGCGCCTCGGCGACCCGCTGCACGAAGTCGGCGTAGAACAGGTCGGCCTCCGCCTCGCGATGGGCCTGCTGCTCCGGCGTGAACGGCGCGTCGATCGACCAGACGTCGGCATTGGCGTTGGTGCGCACGGTGTCCGAGCCGACCCCCAACCGCTCCAACAGGTCCCGGATCACCAGCTTGCCGGTGATCACCCCGATCGAGCCGGTCACCGTCGCGGGGTTGGCGACGATGGCGTCGGCGCCCATCGAGACGTAATAGCCGCCGGAGGCCGCCACGGCGCCCATGGACGCGACCACCGGCTTGCCGCGCTTGCGGGCCCTGGTCACCTCGCGCCAGATGCTCTCGGACGCGGTGATCGTCCCGCCGGGACTGTTCACCCGCAACACGATCGCGGACACCGAGTCGTCGGCGGCGGCCTGGCGCAGCGCCGCGCCGATGGTGTCGCCGCCGGCGGTGGCGGCGCCCAGCGGCAGGAACTGGGGTCCGCCGCGCCCGTCGACGATCATGCCGTCGAGCGTGATGACGGCCAGCGTCGGCTTGGGCCGGCGGCCGGGAACCGACGGCCGGGGCGGGGCCAGTCGCGAACGGGCGGCACCGGCGTAGCGCGCCAGGTACAGCCGCGGCGGCTCGGTGTCGTCCGAAACATCCTTCACGCCAACCAGTTCCGCGATCCGGGCGTAGGCCTCGTCGCGGAATCCGATCCGGTCGAGCAGCCCGGCGCTCACGGCGTCGTCGCGCAACAGCGGCGCGCGGTTGGCCAGCGTGTCCAGCGCGCCGGGGTCGAGCTTGCGGGCCTCGGCAATGGCCTGCCACGCCTGCTGCTGCAGGCTTTCCAGCATGCGGGTGACGGCCTCGCGGTGCGCGGTCGTGAAGCCGTGCTCGGTGAAACGGTTTGCCGCCGACTTGTATTGGCCGCGCGCGACGAATTGCGGTTCGATCCCCGCCTTGTCGAACGCGTCGCGCAGGAAGGTGGCGTTGCTCGCGAAACCGATCAGCCCGACGCTTCCCGACGGCTGCATCCACACCTCGTTGAACGCCGAGGCCAGATAGTAGGACAGCGTGCCCGGGTAGGTTTCGGCCCACGCCAGCGAGGGCTTGGCGGCGCTGAACGCGATGACGGCCTCGCGCAACTCCTGCACCGCCGCGGGCGGCGAGGCGGCCAGTTGCACGCGGGCGATCAGCCCGGCGACGCGCGGGTCCTCGGCCGCGCGGTGGATGGCGGCCACCGCGTCGCGCAGCGTCATCGGCCTGCCGCCGCCGAAGATCGCCAGCGGGTCGAACCCCGTCGCCTCGGGCGGCGCCGAACGCAGGTCGAGTTCGAGCACGCAGCCGTTGGGTACGCCGTGGTGGCGGGCGGTGTCGACGCGCCCGGCCAGCGCGCGGACGTCGTCGACCCCGGGAAACGAGGGCAGGAAGGCGAACATGTTCGCAGCCTACCGACACCGCCGCCGTACGGTGGTGGGGTGAGGTTCTCCATCGCCATCCCCCAATTCGATTACGACGGGTTCGACGGAGAGGGCCTGCGGGATTACCTGGTCCGGGCCGAGGATCTGGGCTTCGAGGGCGGCTGGGTGCTCGAGCAGATCGTCGGCGAGGCACCGCTGCTGGCGCCCCTGGAGCTGCTGGCCTACTGCGCGGCCTGCACCCGGCGGCTGCGCCTGGGGGTCGCCGTGCTGGTGACGTCGCTGCACGACCCGCTGCAGCTGGCCTCTTCGGTGACCGCCGTCGACCGGCTGAGCCACGGCCGGCTGGATCTCGGCGTCGGAACCGGTGGCGGCTTCCGCAGGTTCGCCGCGTTCGGCGTCGAAAAGGACACGTACATCTCGTATTTCACCGAGGGGCTGAAGCTGATGAAGGCGGCCTGGTCCGACGAACCGCGGGTGAGTTTCCACGGCCGATTCCGCGACGTCGACGACCTACCGATCGCACCCAAGCCGGTGCAACGGCCGCACCCGCCCATCTGGTTCGGCGGCCTGGCGCCCAGGGCCCTGGCCAGGGCGGTGCGCCACGGCGACTCGTTCCTGGGCGCCGGTTCGTCGACCACCGAGGCCTTCGCCGGGGCCGTCGCCGTGGTGCGCCGCGAACTCGACGAACAGCAAAAGGACGCAGAGCATTTCACCATCGGCAAGCGCGTCTACCTGATGGTCGACGACGACGCCGCGCGGGCCCGCGAACGGGTGCTCGCCGGGCTGCGGCGGATCTACGGCAAGATGCCGGGCGTCGAAGACGTCCCGGTGTCGGGCACACCCGACGACGTCGCGCGCGGGCTGCGGGAGGTGATCGACGCTGGCGCCGAATACCTGCTGCTCAATCCCGTCGGCGTCGACGTCGACGAGAACCGGGAGCAGATGGAACGCCTTGCCGCGGAGGTCATTCCGCGGCTCGGCTGATCAGAGCTCGGTGACCGATCCGCCGGCGGCGGTGATCTTCTCGCGGGCGCTGCCGCTGAACTTGTGCGCGGTGAGGTCGACCTTGACGGTCAGCTTGCCGTCGCCGAGGACCTTGACCAACGCGTTCTTGCGGACCGCGCCCTTGGCCACCAACTCGTCCACGCCGATGGAGCCGCCCTGCGGGAAGAGCCGGTTGATGTCGCCGACGTTGACGATCTCGTATTCGGTGCGGAACCGGTTCCGGAATCCCTTGAGCTTGGGCAGCCGCATGTGAATCGGCATCTGCCCACCCTCGAAGGTGGCCGGCACGTTCTTGCGGGCCTTGGTGCCCTTGGTGCCACGGCCGGCGGTCTTGCCCTTCGAGCCCTCACCGCGACCGACGCGGGTGCGGGCGGTCTTCGAGCCGGGCGCGGGCTTCAGATCGTGCAGCTTGATGGTCACTTGGCCTCCTCCACCTCGACGAGGTGATTGACCACCGCGATCAGGCCGCGGGTCTGTGGGTTGTCCTCACGGATCACCGAATGGCGAATCCGTCGCAGCCCCAGGGTGCGCAGGCTCTCCCGCTGCTTCCAGCGGGCCCCGATGGTGCTACGCACCTGGGTGATCTTCAACTGGCTCATTGCGGTGCCGTTCCCTCGCGCGCGGCACTGGCGGCCAGCGCTTCACTTTCACGTCGTGCCCGCAGCATTCCGGCCGGGGCGACGTCCTCGATGGGCAGTCCGCGCCGGGCGGCCACCTCCTCGGGCCGCTGCAGCAGCTTGAGCGCGGTGACGGTGGCGTGCACCACGTTGATCGCGTTGTCGCTGCCCAACGACTTGGCCAGGATGTCGCGCACGCCAGCGCATTCCAGCACCGCACGCGCCGCGCCGCCGGCGATCACACCGGTACCGGGGCTGGCCGGGCGCAACAGCACCACGCCCGCGGCCGCCTCACCCTGCACCGGGTGCGTGATGGTGCCGCCGATCAGCGGCACCCGGAAGAAGCCCTTGCGCGCCTCTTCCACGCCCTTGGCGATGGCGGCCGGAACTTCCTTGGCCTTGCCGTAGCCGACGCCAACCATGCCGTTGCCGTCGCCCACGATGACCAGGGCGGTGAAGCTGAAGCGCCGACCACCCTTGACCACCTTGGAGACACGGTTGATGGCGACGACCCGCTCCAGGTAGTTGCTCTTGTCGCCGTCGCGGTCGCGGCCACCACGCCCGCCGCCGTCGCGCCGACCGCGGTTGTCGCGGTTGTCGCGGTTGTCGCCGCGGGCCTCAGGGCCGCCGGCCGACTGTTCCGCCATTATGCGGTCCTTCCGGTCTGGTTCTCGGTCATCTAGAAACTCAATCCGTTCTCGCGCGCGGCATCGGCCAGCGCCGCGATCCGTCCGCCGTAGGTGTACCCGCCGCGGTCGAACACCACGGTGTCGATGCCGGCGGCCTTGGCACGCTCGGCGATCAGCTGGCCCACCCGCACGCTGCGGGCCTTCTTGTCGCCGTCCAGGCCGCGCACGTCGTCCTCGATCGAGGACGCGGCGGCCACCGTGGTGCCGTTCTCGTCGTTGACCAGCTGCACGTGGATGTGTCGCGCGGAGCGGTTGATGACGAGGCGGGGGCGCTCGGGCGTGCCCGCGATCTTCTTGCGCAGCCGGGCGTGCCGACGCAGCCGGGAGACCCGACGCGTAGCGGATACGCTCTGCCCCACCGGCTTTCGCGCGGCGGTGTCAGCTTGTTTTTGCGCCATGACTACTTACCTGTCTTTCCGACCTTGCGGCGGATCTGCTCGCCCTCGTAGCGCACGCCCTTGCCCTTGTACGGGTCGGGACGGCGCAGGCGGCGGATGTTCGCCGAAATCTGGCCGACCTTCTGCTTGTCGATACCGGTGATCGAGAACTTCGTCGGCGACTGGACCGCGAACGTGATGCCCTCTGGCGCCTCAATGACCACGGGGTGGCTGTAACCCAGCGCGAACTCGAGGTTGGCGCCCTTGAGCTGCACGCGGTAACCGACGCCGAAGATCTCCATCTTGGTGGTGTAGCCCTCGGTCACGCCGGTGACCAGGTTGGACACCAGGGTGCGCGACAGCCCGTGCAGCGAGCGGTTGCGCCGCTCGTCGTTGGGACGGGTGACCACGATCGCGCCGTCCTCGTTGCGCGCCACCGTGATCGGTTCGGCGACCGTCAGATTAAGGCTGCCCTTGGGCCCCTTCACCGAGACCTGCTGGCCCTCGATCGTTACGTCGACTCCGGCGGGAACCGGAACCGGCTGCTTACCAATGCGCGACATGTCTATCCCCTCACCACACGTACGCGAGGACTTCGCCGCCCACGCCCTGTCTGGCTGCCTGACGATCGGTCAACAGGCCCGAGGAGGTCGAGATGATCGCCACGCCCAGGCCGCCGAGCACGCGCGGCAGGTTGGTGGATTTCGCATACACCCGCAGGCCGGGCTTGGACACCCGCCGCAACCCGGCGATGCTGCGCTCCCGGCTGGGGCCGTACTTGAGCTGGACGACCAGCGACTTGCCGACCCGGGCGTCTTCCGTCCGGTAGTCGGTGATGTAGCCCTCGGCCTTGAGGATCTGGGCGATGTTGGCCTTGATCTTCGAGTGCGGCAACGTCACCTCGTCGTGATACGCCGAATTGGCGTTGCGCAGACGTGTCAAGAAGTCTGCGATCGGGTCCGTCATCGTCATGACAGCGTTGGTACCTTCCTCGCGGTGGTTCCCGGTCCGGGCCTGTCGCGCGCCTGTTCTGGGTTGGTCTTGGGGTCCTGGATTACCAGCTGCTCTTTTGCACGCCGGGCAGTTCGCCCGCGTGCGCCATCTCGCGCAGGCAGATCCTGCACAGGCCGAACTTGCGGAAGACCGCGCGCGGCCGGCCGCACTTGTTGCAGCGCGTGTAGCCGCGCACCGCGAACTTCGGTTTGCGTGCGGCCTTGTTGACCAGTGCCTTCTTCGCCATCTGCTCAGTTCTCCTTGAAGGGAAAGCCGAGGGCCCGCAACAGCGCTCGTCCTTCGTCGTCGGTTGTCGCCGAGGTGACGACGTTGATGTCCATGCCGCGAACCCGGTCGATCTTGTCCACGTCGATCTCGTGGAACACCGACTGCTCGGCCAGGCCGAAGGTGTAGTTGCCGACACCGTCGAACTGCTTGGGCGACAGGCCGCGGAAGTCGCGGATACGCGGCAGCGCGATCGAGGTGAGGCGGTCCAGGAACTCCCACATCCGGTCGCCGCGCAGGGTGACCCGCGCGCCGATCGGCATGCCCTCACGCAGTTTGAACTGCGCGATCGACTTGCGCGCGCGACGAATCTCGGGGCGCTGCCCGGTGATCAGGCTCAGGTCGTTGACCGCGCCGTTGATCAGTTTCGCGTCGCGTGCCGCGTCGCCGACACCCATGTTGACGACGACCTTGGTCACCGTCGGGATCTGCATGACGTTGGCGTAGCCGAACTGCTGCTGCAGCGAATCGCGAATCTCGTTGCGGTAGCGCTCTTTCAGGCGCGGCTGCACTTTTTCTGCTGTGGTCATGGCCTCAGATGTCCTTGCCGTTGCGCTTGGAGATGCGGACCCGCTTGCCGGTCTCCTCGTCGACGCGGTAGCCGACGCGAGCGGGCTTGCCGTCGGAGTCGACCACCATCACGTTGGAGACGTGGATCGGGGCTTCCTGCGTGACGATTCCGCCCGACTGCGCCCCGCGCTGGTTGGTCGAGATCGCGGTGTGCTTCTTGATCCGGTTGACGCCTTCGACCAGCACGCGGTTGCGGTCGGGGTAGGCCTGCAGCACCTTGCCCTTGGCACCCTTGTCCTTGCCGGCGATGACCAACACGGTGTCGCCCTTGCGGACCTTCATTTACAAAACCTCCGGGGCGAGCGAGATGATCTTCATGAACCGCTTCTCGCGCAGCTCGCGGCCGACGGGGCCGAAAATGCGCGTGCCGCGCGGGTCGTTGTCCGGCTTGATGATCACCGCGGCGTTCTCGTCGAACTTGATGTAGCTGCCGTCCGGGCGGCGGCGCTCCTTGACCGTGCGCACCACGACGGCCTTGACGACGTCCCCGCGCTTGACGTTGCCGCCGGGGATGGCGTCCTTGACGGTGGCGACGATGACGTCACCGATGCCGGCGTAGCGTCGCGACGAACCGCCGAGCACCCGGATGCACAAGATCTCCTTGGCGCCGGTGTTATCGGCGACCTTCAGCCGCGATTCCTGCTGAATCACTCGATCTCCTGACCTGGTTGCGTGTGCACGGCAGGAGGCAAGCCACAGCCCACCAAAAAACCTGACATGCGCGGTCTTTGTCACCGAAGGGCACGCGGGGCCGATTCGCACCGGCCGAGGTCTGCCCAAGGCAACCCCTAGAGTCTAGGGGACGACCAGCTCAGAGCCAAATTCGCGACCGAAGCGGGAGCGACCTGGCCGCGAGGCGGCTTCAGCGAGCCGTTTCCCCGATTCTCCGGATATCGGCGAGGTGATGCACGCCCTCGTGCATCGCCTGGCGGACCAGCCAGCGGGCCGTGCGCCGCTCCCCCGGTAGCCGGGTCCCGGTGCGGTCCCAGCCGTCGTCCGCAATGCGCGCGAGTTCGTCGCGAAATCCCGCCGCGGCGGCCGCCAGCTCGCCCAGCGTGGCGTCGATGTCGCAGTCGTTGTAGCGGAAGCGGCGGGCCCGCAGGTCGTTGAGCATCGGCTCCCACGCGGGCCGGTCCTCGGTGCGGACGCGGTGCAGCCGGATGGTGAAGCTGACGTAGACGTCGCGCAGGTGGCAGAGGTACTCGGCGACCGACCACACGCCGGTGCCGGGCCGCACACGTCGCACCTCGGGCGGAATCGCGGACACGGCCGCGCGCACCCGCTCCGGCAGGGCGGCGATGACGCCGACCGCTTCGTCGGGCGGGGTGTCGGAATAGCTCAGCCCACAATCGGCGCAGACGTAATCTTCGCCGGCCAGCGGGGGCAGCGACGCGGACATGAAGCAATCATCCTGTGTCTGTGCGGAAACCGCCGCGGGAAATCCCGGCCGGGCGTTAAGATTTCGCCCATGACCAGGGGGAAGAAGGTTCTGTTCGCGCTGCTGCTCGCGTTCGCCGTCTCGACGACTTCGGTGAGCTGCACACCCACCGTGATCACCTGCCCCGCGGGCGGCGGCCCGGTCGGCTGCTGAGCGCGACCACCCCTCAGAAGGGCGGTGGCTCGTCGTCGTCGCCGGTGGCGTCGCGTGGCCGGTATCGGGCGGTGGCGCGGGCTTGGCGGTTGGATCTGCGCTCGGTGGCCACCCGGTAGGCCCGGTCTTGGCCGCGGGTGCGGCGTCGTCTGGGCATCATCGCGGCGCGTTCGGCGCAATAGTCTTGCGGCGGGTCGGCTTCGGGAGCGGCGATCGCCCCGGTGGCCGCGCACAGGCTGGGGAACAACAGCGCGCTGCCCGGTGTGGTGACGTAGGTGCGCCCGGCCGGGGACGTCAGGATCAGCGTGCCGTCGGGCAGCTGCTTTTCGCGCCAGCCCCAAAACGTCTTCACCAAATGATGGCAACGATTTGAGAAAGTACGTTTTTAATCCGTGTTGCCTGCCGCGCGACCTTTGGCCTGGTAAAGCGCACGGTCCACCGATCGCAGGTTACGCCCGCATCGTTCGGCGATGGATCTACAGACCTTCAGGTATTGCATGTAGGGCGGATACAACTTTGGGGCGGGGTCAGCGATCTCACCATGCGCAGCCAGCGACTTGACGGCGCGCACGTCCATGACGGTATGTACGTCTGGTTGCCAAGCCATCAGCAACGAGGACGCCATCGGAACCTGCACCCCCTTCAGCAGGGTGAGGATGAGGTGCTGGATCGGTTCTGGTGCGGCCAGTGCTGTGCTGGTGACATCGTGGATCATCTCGTCAGCATTGGAGTCCAACCTTGGCAGCACACGGACGGCCTTCCACCTGCCCACCGTCAGCAGATCGACGCGGTCATAACAGCCCCGCTCACGGACCCGGGGGCCGACCACGTTCAGCACTTCGGCATCAGAGTTAGGGTCGTAGCGTTTCGCCCAAAAATCGATCCAGGATGCAGTAATTGTCGCCACAGACCCCTCCCCCTTGGCTTCGGGCTCACGGTAGCCCGCTCAACGCATGCTTCGTCAGTGTCTTCGCTCAGCGTGGGTGCTGCGACGCTGCGCTATCCCGTCCCGCACCTGTGGCCGATATGCCGATCATGACGTCATTACGGAGAGCCGGGTCAATCGCCAGGTGCATGCCCAGCTCGGTGACCCTGCCGTCACGTGGATTCCACGCGCGGAACGGCTGTTCGTGACCGAGGAACGAGCCAAGAGAGTCGATCGTCGGCTTCCATAGGTTCAGCCAGTTCCTGCTTGGGCCAACGACGAAAGCGAGTTGGAGTCTGACCGGTCCGGCTGGAAGTTCTATTCCGTCGGCCGCGGCGGCACGGATCTGCTCCTGGGCAGCGTGAGCTTCCCACGAGGCTGTCGTCGTCACGAGCAATACGTCTGTCGAGGGCGCGGGCATCTCACGGGCGGCTTCAATCCAAACAAAAGACTTCTCAGCCTGTTGCTTGGTGCACCACACTGATACCAGGCCGTCGTCTTTCAGTCGGGAGGCTAGCGGCTTTGCATAGTTGTCGAGGTCCCGCTTGTCGAGTAGATCAAGGGAGCTCGAGAGCCCCACATCGAGTCGTAACGCCCACGGGCCGTCGATCCTGGACCCCGCAAGCAATGCTTCAGTGTCATCGAGAAATGCGCGCAGCTGAATCTGCTCTGGATGGTTGAATTTCTCCCCCGAGAACAGTCGAGGCGCGACCCTCAGCTGATGATTCTGACCTTCGGGTCGGGCATACCACCGCACCGTCCAAAGGTAACGCGGCTCAGCACCGCCGTGGCAAGCCTTGAACGCCTCTGTTCCTCAACCCGAGTTCAGTGCGCTGGCTAGATACGCGATGGCGTCTTCAAATCGCTGCCTGGCATCGGCAGCAGTTAATCCGCGTGGAGAGCAGTGGGGTACCGGCCCTGGAACCACCGTCAAGTTCGTGGCAACATCGGCCCTCCTCCAACCGTCTTCTGCGGCACGGCCGAGCAGCAGGACGATCTCAAGATTCGGGCAGCGACTGACGAATTCTCTTATCCACGGTGCGCCCTGCTGCCGTTCGGCCGCGGTGGAGCCCCCGTTCTTCCCGGCGACTGGGAACGGCACAGCATTCCACGGCACGACGTCCTTCGACGAGATGTGGTGACGCTGGTAAGCCTCACGCAAATTGCGAGCGGTGCGGTCGTTGTTGTCCAGGCTGAGTAGGCCCGAGCCAGTGCCTGCTTCGGCGTTCGTAGATGGGTTGTCGAGCATCACCAGCGCGCGGGCGTGGACACCGCCACAGTCTGGATCGACATACGGGATAAAGCTGCGCGGCAGGCCTCTAACGTCAGCGATCGTGTCGGCGAGTTCATTGAGCGGCGCTACATGAGCTTCACGAATGCGCAGATGCTTCGCCGCCAGGACATCAGGATCCGCATTGCAGCCGTACACGGTCATGCCGCCCATGCTGCCCCAGGGCGTCGATCGGCAGGAGGGCATTACGGACGCAGACCCCTTTCGGATCTGTCAACTTTCAAGGTTGACAGCTGCTTCTGCATCATCGGACCTAAAACCGCCTCCAAGCAGGACTTCCCCGCGGTTCTGAACGGCTTTTTCGCGTTAACTTGTGCCGGGGGTAGAAAGCAGGAGCCGGGCTGGTCGGGAACTCGGCCAGGCGCCAAACTTTTGACCCCCTACCCCTCTCATGTCCGTACCGGGCGGCGGCATGTAGGACCCAGGACGCTGATCTAGCACCCGTTACCCCGTAGGGACCTTTGGGTTCCCCCTACAGGGTGCGGACCCGTCGGTGACATGGGCCATTAATAGCTTGACCGCTGCCGCTGCTCCTGCGAGTCGTAGTAGTCAGCCCAGCTGAAAGTCTGCGACCACGCTTCGAGCGCGGCCCGGCGGGCGAGGCCCGCTGGTGAGTCCGGCTCACGTGCTGCGGTGACGATTTCTGCAAGCCGCGGACTTCGTTGGGCAAGCGAGTCCAGTACCACTTTCGTGAAGTCTTCATCGAGATCAACTTTTAGGATCCATTCCGAACTGTCAGCATCGCCGAAGTCCAGGGGCGCTTCGGCGCCTGCGGCAAGTCGGCTGCCGGGGACGCTCACGCCGTTGAAATTGTTGATGCTCGCTTCGACGAACAGCTGCGCCAGCATGGCCTGTAGCAGTGGTACCTCCTCGGTGAAATAACCCCGAGCCAGTCCACCATCCAGCAGCCATTCCACAAACATTGCAGCGTCATCGACAGTGCTTTTCCCGCGTCGCCGTAACACAACAGCCGTATCTTCTCCCCACGACAAGGGATCCAAGAGCGTCGCGGATACGACGGCGATAGGAGTCGCTAGCCCGAAGACGCTCTCATCTAGGCCCGAGGTCATACTGCCGTTCTCACAGAAGCTGAGGTAACCCCAGGGCGACACGTCAACTAGTGGTCCAGCACCAGGCAGCATCCGGACCCCCTCAGAAGTTTGCCAAGCACTCCAGCGCGCACCGTCCACATACAGCACGCGGTACACACCCGACTGACCCTCATCTTCATCGATGTGTTCATCGCTCATCGCCTCAGACCACAGCGACTCGTCGAAGTCGTCCCTGCGGCCCGGGATGCGCAGTATGAACGGCAGCTCGGCTAACACCGAAGGTTGACAAGTGATCCGAGTGACCTGATTAGCCCGTATCTCGCCTAGAGCAGGATCGGCACCGATCAGCGCAATGACATTTGACTCCGTGCAGACTCTTTTCGGCCCCTCATCAACACGACATCGCAGCGCTCCATCTTCGTGGAACAGTTGCGCGCGCTCAATCAAAACCTCGTTATCTGTGCAAACGTCAAAGCGGCTAATCTCGTAGACAGATTTGTTGCCCATCTTGCTCCTGTTGTCTACCAATTAGAATGGCGCCATCGCCTATCATCCAATGACATCTGAAAACCCGTGGCTCAATGGTCGTTTAGAAGCTGCTCAAGTCGGTGCGCACGATCCTCGGCACCGCCCCGCCGGCGATACGTGAACATAGAAAGCCCCACTGTCGCAAGGCGTTTGGGCCTTCCATTGAAGCCTGCAACATCAAAGAATCGAATTGGCGCGTCATCCGGGTACACGATGACGGCCAGCGGCGAATGTAACGCCGCCGCGGTAGCAAGCGCCTGGAATGAATGGGCTCGTCTGGGGGTATCTCCCGACTCGGCGTATTTGGCCTCGAAAGTTACGGCAGCAGTACCATCCCGCAGTAGGAGTCCGTCGGGCTCCACTCGTTGAACAACCGAGCCGTGTTTAGTTAAGAGAGGCCATCGAGTCTTAGGGGCCAATTGGTAGCCTTCAGGTGCTTTGAACTTCACTAACGCACGAAGACTCCGTGATAGTAGCGTTTCGAGGAGCGGCCAGGGTTCTAGAGCGACCTCCAGGCCTGAAGCATGACCGGGGTCCCCTACCACCGAACGGTTCCGCAAGACAGCGGCTGCGATATCCCATGCAGGCTGGTACTTCGCCCACTGCGCTGGAAGATGTCTTAAAGCCACCGCAGGATTGACAAATGCGGGCAGCGCTTGACCTGGGATGACAGCAGTTTCCAAAGCTCGAAGTCGAGACGCTAACTGCCCATTTAGTGCCGACCTGAGAAAGAGTCCACTCACCAGAGACAGCCCACGAGCGAAGTCATTGGCGACAGAGAACTCGTCTCGTTCTATAGGAAAAAGCGCTGGATTGAGAAAGTTGGAGCGTACCCATTTGGAAAGCTTGAGCCGCCCATTCAAACGCCGCGAAATGAGATCATGATGCTCATAAACCTGAATTGGTCCATCTTGGCGTAGTGCACTCTCCAAGCGGCGTGCATACTCGAACGCAATTGCCGTGGACAGATCATTGCGCCTGGGACCCTGCGTCGACCGCTGGCTGCCAACAACCGCGATTCGAGTCTCATCGCCGATCAGTTGGACGATCGACTCTGCCCAACTAGTTCCCACCGGTATCTTGGGCTCTACTTCAATGACAGCCCCGGACTGCAAACGAGTGGACCCAATTAGGTTCTGCACCGTCACGTTGGTTCCAATGATGCTTGCTAGCTCAAGGGTAGGCCGTAGTTCTCCTTTAAGGCGCGCGAAAGTCGCTCGAATATCATCAGCCTCCGCGGCCGTAACTTCACTCGCCGCCCATTCACGAAGACTGATTCGTTTGTCCACTGTCACTTGCCAGCGAGTCGAAGCAGCTCCTTCAACGAAGCTGAGTGATCAAGCGCGCTAAGCTCATTGAAGTGCAGCCTTGCCTGCCCATAAGGCCCAAACGATTCATCGGCCGACTTCCACCACACCGCAGAAGTGTCGTTTGAATTGACGGCCTGATCCGATGTACCTGCGCAGACGATTGGCGCGAGGCTTTCGTCGTTGTCCTGCAATGACATACGCAGCGTCGGGACTATGCGCGTATCCCACGCACTCGTTAGCGCCCGAAGCGCGGCATCCGCAGTCGATCCGGCCACATTCCAAAAATTGCTCTGCCCGATTCGGAAATCCTGGCCAAGAATCGCATCAATGCGGTAGTTGAGTGCTTTTAGCAGGTCTACTGCTAGACGAGCGACATCGCTAGCGGTCCAAGCGGCATATGGCTGCGCGTAATCAACGGAGTTACTCGCATTGATGTGAAGCGCAAGTACATCGTAATCGGGTGGCATATCGATGATAGAGAACCGGCGACGCAACGCTGCGTCAATGGGAGCCACAGAGCGATCGCTGCTGTTCATCGCCGCGACGATCCAGAGATTAGGCGGCAGGCTAAACCTCGGATCTACGCTTTTACCACCCCCAGACGCAAATTCGTCCGGGACTTCGATAGGAAGGTCGCCATAGGGTAAATCTATGGAGGCTTGCCCACGTTTATCTTTATCCAGCAAAGCCAAGGCATCCCCAAGTATCGCGGCTGCGTTACCCCGGTTGAATTCATCCAGTACAAGCACGGCTGGATTACTGCCACCGGCAGCGTAGTGAGCGAGATTTATGAGAGGCCCTGTAGTTACCCGCACCTCCACTCCCGCTGGCGCGGGACGCGGCATCAGACCCAGCACTAGGTTGTCATAGGAGTACGACGGGTGGAAAACCACAGTTCTTGCTTTGCCTGGTGGGCGGCGTATCCCGCCTTCGGACCACGCAGAATGGCTGATGTCAGGGTCGAAGAAGGTACCGCGACCCGGATTTTCGACATATTCGGTTAGCCGTTCCAATAACACGGTCTTACCGGTTCCAGGAGGACCAATTAATAGAACGTTCGGATTCTCGGAAAGCGCGGAAATCAGCCGCGCAACCTCGTCGTCTAGTGGGAAGCCATCACTTTCGAGTGCCCTGCCGGAGCAAGCGCGTGATGGGCCAGTTTCGGCAGCCGTGGATCGCACTTCTTCGGGCAGAAGATCTATGTCCGCGAAACTTAAGCCCGGAGGAGGATCTGCGATATACACCCGAATGTGAAGAGTATCGCTTTCGTCTTTGAGCTTAACCACAACGAGGTAAGCCTCTAAGCCCCTTTCTTTGTAGGCGGAATAAATGGCATTTGCTTCAGCTGTTGTGGTGGCATTCGGATCACCAGGCAGAGTTTGCGGCCCCGCAGGGGTGGGCTGCGGGGCAAGCCGCCACGGCTGTGGCGCGCCCGTTGCCGTTGACCACGACAGATGGTGGCGGTCTGCCGAAAACTTGATGTGTCCGTCGGCAGAGCCATTGGGCCACCGATACTTTATATTTACACGGTCTTCCCCGGGCTTCTCGGGAAACTTCGACGTTAGAAGTTCGCGACAGCCGCCTGAGACTTGCAAGTAATCTTTAGTCCAACTTTTGTCATTTGGATCATCGTCGAAACGACCGTAGATTGCCTTGAAAACTGAGTCGCCGACATACCAAACCCATACCGCCTCTACTGGACGCGCAACCATAGTTGCTCACTTTCCGATTATGATCGCTTCTGGGGAGCGTCGGTCCTCAACTTCACGTCTGGCCTGCGCTGCAACAGACCGGTGCGTCGTAAAACCAATCACTTCAGCGAAGGAAAACAGCTCTCGAACTCCAGGCGTATCCCGATTGCTCATCACCCAGCGGACACCACATTCAGAGAGCCGGCGGCATTCCTCAGCAAGATCCTCTAGGTCACGTAGTCCAAAAACCTTGGCCGTATACTTGTTGAATTTAGACGTAGGTTCCTTCTCTTCCGGGTTGGTAAATACGGGGAGGTAGGGCGGGTCCAGATAGACGAAGTCGCCGCGACGAACGTCAGCAAGTGCTTTGCGAAAGTCAACGTAGTTGATGTCCGCGACCACGAGGATATTCTGGAGCGCTCTTAATGTGCTGTCATCGAATCCGTTGAACTTCCGATCGCCCCACGGGACATTCATGGCACCGGTCTTCGAATTTTCGCGCCAGAGATGATTCCAGGAAGTTGCGTTGAGATAAAAGAATCTTGCTGCCCGCTCAACAACGCCAACTGGCTTTGCCGATCGAACCTCGTAGTAGAACTCCTTCGAGTCCCGCTCCTTGTACCAGGCCAGCAGCGGACGAAGCTCTGCTGGAAAGTCCCGCAGGGCGATCCATCCGCTGATGAGGTCTTCATTGAGGTCAGACAAATAGGCGCGGCCGCTAATCCGTGTGTGGGTAGCAAGAAAGACGCTGCCGCCTCCGAGGAATGGTTCGTAATAGTCGCCGAGTGACTCTGGGACGTACGGCAGGATCTTTGCCAACAGCCGACTTTTGCCGCCGGCCCATCGAACGAACGGCTTCATCGGGCGCGACTGGCCTGGTTGATCGTCCGCATCGATGCCGACCGTAGATGGGGTCAAGGTCCAAGCCCTTCGGTTGTGTCATAGCGGTGATGTCAGTCGCCCGTGTGATCCTATGTAACAACAACGCGCTGACAATCCCGGCGCGCCGCGAGATCAGGAGCGATACGGCTAATGACCAGCGATGTTCAGCTCCACTGGACGAACAAGCACCTCCCACTGCGAGCAGAGGGCGCGGCCTTGTACCGCTGGGTGCAACCCTCCGACTTGGAGGCGACTGCCCAGCCCGTCTTGACCCCAATGCTTGGCGGCTTTCCCGATGCGAAAGACAACTTACTCGCCATCGGAGATGGCCTGGACGTTATTGAGGTACTTGATGCGCAGACGTCCGCCCTACGCGACGGCATCCGACTCGTCTACATCGACCCACCGTTCAATACAGGCAAGACGTTTAATCAATACGGCGACAACCTGGCTACGCCCATGTGGCTCAGCATGATGGCTGACCGCTTGCATGCTCTAAAACCCCACCTACGCCCGGATGGGTCTGTCTGGGTGCACCTCGATGACTCTCAGATACACCGGGCACGAGCCGTAATGGATGAAGTATTCGGTGAAAGCGCCTTCGTGACTACCGTGGTATGGCAGAAAAAGACAACGCGAGATTCCCGAGCCGCCTTTAGTCCAAATCATGACAATATATTGGTCTACGCGCCATGCGGGCCGAAAGAATGGAAGATCAGCCGGAATTTGCTAGTTAAAGAAGCCTCGGCCTTGCGAAATCGAGACAATGATCCGCGCGGCCCCTGGGCGGATGCCCCGTTCACCGCTCCGGGCTATCGAAAGGCTCAGCAATATGAGATTGTAACTCCAACTGGTCAAGTATTGAGACCTCCGCGTGGACGTTCGTGGTACGCGACCGAACCGACGTATCTCGACCTGTTGGCTGATAACAGGATATGGTTTCCTAAGGGGGGGAGCGGGTCACCGCGAATTAAGTTATTTCCTCACCAGTTGCGGGGACTTGTCCCCTTTACGGTCTGGGGTGGCGCAGATGTAGCCACGAATGACGATGCCAAGCGCCATTTATTAGACTTATTCCCGGACGTCTCGGTTTTTGACACTCCTAAACCTGAAGAGCTGCTCGAACGGATAATTCATATCTCGACAAACACAGGAGATTTGGTCGTTGACCTTTTTGCGGGTTCCGGCACTACGGCAACAGCCGCACATAAGATGCGCCGCCGATGGATAGCTGTAGAGAGAAACTCACAAACGGTTCTTGACTTTACATATCCGCGCATCAGCGCTGTTGTCGAAGGCCGCGACAAGGGAGGCATCACCGGTCAGGTGGCCTGGGAAGGTGGAGGGCAGTTCAAGGTGCTGCATGTTGCACCTCGATTCGGGAAGCTGACAGGTCATGAGGCGGCGAAGGGCATTAAGGAGCGCCTGAAGGAAAACGGCCTAGTTGGCGAAATGAACCCAATTTTGGCGAGCGCATAGCACATCAACCTATGGCTTTCGGATGTCTGTTGGAACTTGGCGAGTCAACGTGAGTTCATTTGCGCCAAGGCAACTCTGAAGCCATACCTTCCGTTGGCTGCGAAAGCACGATGGGCGGCTCACGATGAGGGCGGCCGGAGGCGATGTACTGATCCGGATCAGCTTCCTCGTGGTGCGACGTTCAAATCCGTACGCAACCGTTCAGCTGTTTGCGTAGCTCATTGCGAGCAGAGGTTCAGCTTGTGCAAGCTGTGCGCTATCAGCAATTCGAATCTCCAGATCGCCTGTGCCAAAGTGGCCGATTTGGCTTACATCCCGCGTAAATCCATCAACTAATTCGACCGTCGCCGGGTCCACCTTGGTATAGACCAGGATTGCGTTGGACTGCGGGTGCACCTCCACGCAGGCGAAGTTCTTCAACCTCCGGTACGCGAAATAAAACTTCCGTTCTGTCTTCGTCACATCGTCACCCATGCCAGTGAGCATCGTGTCTAGGTCTTGGAAAAGATTGCTAAGCGAGGGTTGAGCTTGCGCTAGCAGTTGACCAACCGTCTTGGTAGCCACTCCCTGCCGACTCTTGCGTCCCAGTGAGGATGATGCAGGACCCACGATGTCTTCGTCTTCTTTAATTGGATTCGTCGTGGCAGTGAGAAGCTCGAGAGCGATAAGTTCACCATTGTTGAAGGTCTGGTAGCGGATCAGCTCAATACTTCTGTTGATCTGTGCTACAGCATGCTCGTCGTACCGGGTGAAGTTGCTGGCAATACATATCAGGCGTGGGTTAACCCAATCGACTTCATCGGTACCTAGGCGCTTGCGGACAAGGTTCTCGAACTCGGCCTTATGGTCAAGAAGCCAGTCCAGGTAATACAATCCCTGATTGATCACGCTTTCGCCCCGGGTCCGCTTGTATTCGAAAATGACCGGTGAACCGTTCTCGTCTATGCCGATTGAGTCGATCCATCCCTGATGCTTTCGCCCAGTGAAGTACTCGGACTCCAGGAACCGAACACCGAAAAACACCTCCATATTGGCCTCGATCAGGCGCTGGAGGTGACGCTCGAGTTCCACAGCTGAGCCGGTTAACTCCTCCACATTCGAACCGAAGATGCGGAACAGCTTGAGGTCGCTCATGGTCTCCTGTTTACAACAGTTACGAATGTGGGGTGTGCGCGCAGCGCCGGCAGAGATGTACAGAGCTGCCCATGCCGCCGGATGAGCCGCTGATGTGCGGCTAACGTGGGTGCTTGGTCAGAACGTCGGCGGGGTTAGTCCGGTGACCTCGGCTGTGCTGACGGGGTACCGCCCGGCGGTGAAGGCCAGGTAGCCGAACACCTGGAGCCGCACGGTCAGCTGGCCGGACAGCGTCTCAGGGTAAGCCATCGTGCGAATCCCGCTCTCCCACAGCACGTTGTCGGTGACGCGGGTGATGAGGATCGAGTCCTCGGTACCGGTCGGGGTCTCGCTGCCCAGGTTGGTCGGGAAGTTCGGATCGGTGATGATGGGCAGGCCTTGGATATTTCCGACTATTTGTTCGCTGGCAACGTTGGTCAGGATGCCCGCGGCGTTCTGGGGAAACTGAGCGATGGGGGGAAACAGTGGCCGGTTCGTGGTGTCCAGGAGCGACTGGAACCAGCCCCAACGACGGGGGTGCATAAACACCGCGGTCGGCGGCTGGAACCGCGCACCGTGCACCTTCTGGATGGCGTTGGCCACCGCGGCGTACACACCCTGGATGGTGAGCGCACCCGCAGCGACCGTCTGGATGCCAGCGGTGTTGAGGATGCCCAGGATGGTGCCGTTGGTGCCGGTACCGGCGATGACCTGAGCGTCCACCTGCGCGGCGTAGTCGGCCACCAGGTCACGGAACACCAGCTGGTCGAACGCGAGCGGCGACTGATCGATCGTCTGTCGAGCGATGTCCTGCTGGCCGGCGATGGTCCGCACCGGTGCATTGATGCTGGTGTCCGTCAGGTCCTGCGACACGACGTTGGTGTTGTCGGCCGTCTGCGCGCCGGTCTTGGTGCCGGTGAGCATCTTGGGGATGTTCAGCGAGTCGGTCCCTGCGGGCAGAGGAGCGTTTGTGACCGCGTTGGCCAGCGGACGGCCGGGGCGGGCCAGCTCGACGTACTCCTGCATCATCCACAGCGGCGGGACGGCGTAGCCGCCCTGGCCGTCCACGCGGGACAGTGTGCGGTGCTCGGCGAAGGCCTTCTTGTAGTCGCGGGAGGTCTCCACGTCGCGGGCGTGGCGGATCAGACGCTCGCGGGCCTCACCGTTCCAGTCCATGCCCGCGCCGACTGCGCAGAGGTCACGCAGGTAGGAATGACGCACGTTCTCCTTGGCATAGATAGGCGGTTCATTGACACTAGTTGTCACGGTCTTTCTCCAGATTGCGGCAGATGGGTATAACGCGGCGAGATCGATTGCCACGCAGAACAATTGAAGGAATTTCGCCGCGAAAAGGACGTGCCGTCCATCTCCGCACCCGCGCCTGTCTCTGCGACTTCGCCTGCGCCGTGCCGGCTGCCAGTTAGCGGCTCCTCGTGCCGAGTCCGCCGCCGCGCGTTGCTGCAACCACCAAACTACGCCTGAGCACCGACACGGCCAAGGAGGCTAGGCCCACGGGTTGCCCTCGGGCTCAGCACCTCTACTCGTGATGTCATGCCACTGCGGATGGCGGCTGGTATCGCCGGGCGTGCCGTGCGGATGTCGGCGGCGGTAGTCATCCAGGACAGCCTGTAGATCCTGCTTGGCCCTTTCGTGGCGCTGAAGCTCAGCGTCAAGGTTCCGAACCAGCTTGCGCAGCCACGCGGCGAACCCGTCCTCTCCGTGCCATTGTGCGAGCAGCGCGGTCTCGTGAAATACGCCGCGCAGCACATTCAGCTCAGCCTCGTACAGGTCATTGAGTCCCACGATCTCCGGTGGCAGGCCCACGTCGTCATTTCCCTCGCGACGTTCCCTTTCGCGGTTGACCAGCCACCACATCCACGCCGCCCAGCCAGATGCCGGACGGGCGCCGGGTAACACCGCGATGGCCCCGAAGTCGAGCGCAAGGTGCTTCAGTGCCCCGTCGGTCAGGTGGTGCAGTTTCGGGTCAGTCATCGGTCGTCATCCTCTCGTTGGACTTGGTAGAAGCCGCGCAGGCACCCGGACGCGCGCACGGAGCCGATATGGCGTTGGCGATGTTGGTGCTCGCCGCCGCAGTACGGGCAGGCGACGAGCCTGCGGAGGGGGTCAGGGCGCGAACTGCCGGGTACGACGACGGCGCGCAGCACCGTGGGCGCTGGACCCTGCGTGATGCGGAACCGGCTGCCCACCTGGACCACAACGGAGTGCACGCCGACGCAGCTTTCGTCACACACCAGCCCCCGCATCGCTTCCACGGCAGCGGCTTCCGAATCCCACCAGATGAGCTGCGCCTCGGTTTCACGCACGCACACCAGCGCGACCCGGCCAGCGTCGTCCCTGGCCGGCGAATGTGAGGGCTTGATGTAGCTGCCCTTTGGGTCCGGTGTTGTTCCGCCCGCGCTGCCGTGCGCCACTACCGTGCCCTCCGCTGCTGAGCCATTCGGCGATGCCCTGGTGTGTCCCCGTGCCGGTACTCAAGGTCCATCTGGGCTATGCGATCCGCGACGGCCGCAACCCTCGTCTCGTCGGCATGGTGGCACCACAGGCAGAGTCGGGAGCCTAGCCAGCGCCCGAACTTCTGACACCGCTGGCACCTTCCCCGCGGACAGCCGAAACGATGGCCCTGGAGGCGGATGTGGTGCGCGCAAAGGGGACAGCGGCCAGGACGGCCCCGAAAATCGTCCAGATTCACAGCGCACCCCTCCGTGCGGAGCGCACGATGGCGGCGACCTCAGCAAGGGTTAAGCCGCGTGCCACAGCGGCCTCCATCAGAGCCGACTCAAAGGCATCGAAGTTCCCTTGCCGCAAGGCGTCTCGGCACGCCCCGAACACGGTCTTGTTCCGGGACCCGGCCGGGGCGGCGGCGATGCGCGCCAGCAGGCATTCCAACCCGAACTGCGCGGCGCCGTGAATGGGAACCGGAGCAGGCCGCTCATAGCGCGGCGCGACCAGAGCCTCCCGCAGCCAGTCGGGGGCCACTGCGGGTTCGTTCACCGGCTCACGCAGCCACCGATACCGGCACGCCACCCGACTCGGCGGGACGACGACGTACCCGCTGCCGCCGTGCTTGATGTCTACGCCCTCGCACAGCCGCGCCCGCGTCTCGATGTCCCCGACGCGGAACCAGTAATGCCACCCGCCGCCTCCGGTGCGCGCCGTCCACGTCACCGGCAGACGACCGTGCCGGTTCGTCAACCTGCGCATCGCCGCATCTCCGCCGTGGCGCGGATCGATGTCCACCACCACCATGCCCGGAGGAGGCCGGACACCGATGTTGTCGGCAGGGTGCTGTCGCCACCATTCGGTGACCGTCTGCACATCACAGGTTGCAACCCGGTAGCCGCCGGGGAGGCGTGGCCGCTTTGCTCGCGGCAGCAACGGCAGGACCGGCAGGCCGTGGTGCGCCAACCCGAGCGCGGCGTCGGGCAGTTGTCCGCTCACCGCCCACCCCTGGATGCAACTTCCGGTTCCGCCTCCGGTTCCGTTTCCGCACAGGAGATTCCCCGGGAACCCTCCCGAGAACCTCCGGAGAGTCTCCGGAAATGCGCGGTGAGGAGGGCCTCCGGATCTGACGACTTCGGGTAGCGCGGTTTGGCCGGTTTCTGCGGGTCTTGCCAGAATTTGAACGCGGCGGCTTCGATGAACCGGATACCGTCAACCTGATAGCGGATGACGAACCCCTTCTCGTGTAGCTCGTCGATTCCCTTCTCAATTTTCTGGACGGTCCCGACTGGGTCGCGGGCGAGGTCGAACTGGAAACACGCTCCTGCGATCCCGACAGGCGAGTCCTTTTGGACTCCGTTGTCGTCCACGTAGGACCACACCGCCAGCAGCAATTCGCGGCCCCAGAACGTCAGGTTTCCGATTTCCTCAGACTCGTAGAAGTCACGTTTGACGACGCGCATTCTCACCGTTGCACCTCCTGGTGTGGAGGACGGATCGCCGGCCACGGGCGTCGGGGCGCGGGGGTAGAGTCAGCCCTGTCTTGACATGCACCAGGAGCCGCCCCCGGCATGGGGCGGCTTCTTCTCTCTGTCATGCCTGCCCGCCCCCGTTGCGTGCTGGGCGCAGCAACTCGGCCAACCGTGCGCGCTGCTCGTCGCTCAGCGGTGGCGCAACGGCGAGCACCTGCTCGATGTAGTCGGCCACACTGTCGGGTGTCGGCGTTGGTTGGACGAGGCGGTCGATGACCCATTGAGGAATGCGTACCGACTTGCCTAAGCGGACGGCAGGTATCTCGCCCTCTGCGATGAGGGAGTCCAAGTGTCGGACGTTGATGTTAAGCGCGTCGGCTGCGTCGCGGCGCGTCCGCAGAGCACCGCCTTGTGTGGTTTGCACAGCGTTCTCCCATGAAGAACCGGTTGGCCTCATAACCGGTCCCTCGTTGGGACGTCGCGCCCTTTAGGCCCTTATGGGGGGCGGAATTACTGTTTGCACCGCGACCGCGCTGGCCGGGCCATTCCTCGCTGGAATGCCGCCTTGCTGACCAGCTCGGCGGGGTAACTCGACCGCTACATTACACCGCAGTGCAGACGTTCGCACGCAATAGCTTAGTGGAAGCGTTTGTCGCACAAAGTAACTCGGTGTAGCGCGCTACACCACCTATCAGATGCTGGGCAGCCAGCCGCCGTCACCAAACAACGACATGCGGAACCGCTGAACGCCCGCCCCGTGGACGCTATGCGACAGCTATCGCCAATTCACCTGCACCCGTGCCGGATCGAACACATGCCTCCCCTTGCCGACCGGGACTACCGTCACCGTGAGCAGCAGCGCCATGACGGCGCGGAACCGATCGGCTGACAGCGTCCGTATGGCACCGGCCACCTCGGGCCGACCCAGCGGAATACCGTCGAGCACCCGCAACCGTTCCTGGTCCTGCTGACGCCGTTCAAGCACACCCAGCTTGTCGAGTATTCGGTCGGTCGCCCGCTTGGCCTGGGGGCCGGTCAACAAGCCGTCTGCGCGTTCGTCGGCGATCTCGTTCAGCCGCGCCCGCAGGGTGTTCTCCTCGGTGCGCAGCTTCTCCGCTTCGGCCTCGTCGTGCAGCTCGGCCTTGAGCAGGTCCACCGCATCGGGCTTGGCCAACCGGCCCGCCACAATCCCGTACACCAGGGGCTCAACGTCGGCAGCGCGCACCGCTACCCCCAGACACTTCTTGCAGCGATACGCACCGACACCGGACTTGCTCTGGTACCCCGAGAGGTAGCCGCCGCAACCGGGCTTGCCGCACAGCAAAACACCGGTAAGCAAATGGCGGCTCACCGATTTGCGCCCCGGCGCACGTCCCGGCTCGGAGACCTTGTGCTGCACCGCTTTCCACGTGTCGTAGTCCACCAGCGCCGGCCAGGTGCCCTTCACAGGCTTGCCGTCGCTGTCGTAGACCAGCTCGCCGTTGTGATCCCTCAACCCAGCGTTGCGCGGCTTGCGCAGGAACAAGCTCACCGTCGAAGCGGTCCACGGCTTGCCGTTGAGCCCGTAGGCCCCCGCATCGTTGAACATGCGGGCTATGTCTCCCAGCGACGAGCCGTCCCGTACCGCGTCATAGGCGCGCTGGACCAGCTTCTGCGCCTTCGGGTTCACCTTGCGGGTGCCATCGTCCCTCTCCTTGGGGCGGGTGTCACGCTCATAGCCGAACGCCGCTTTCCACTGCGGGCGTCCGCTCTCCGCCTTCGCTCGGGCAGCGCGGCACTGACGCACACGCATCATCGCGATCTCGTGCTCACTGACGGCGGTCTTAATCTGCGCGGTGAGCACACCGGTCGGGGAGTACAGGTCGATCTCGCCCTGGCCGGTGGTGGCCAGCTTGATCTCCCTTCCGAGCCCGGTGAAGAACTTCCGCAGCTCCTCTAGCTCGTGCATCATGCGCCAGCCGCGGTCCTGGTCCCACGCGGCGATGGCGTCAACCTTCCCCGCCTTGATGTCGGCCAGTAGACGCTCCCACTCGGGGCGCACCTTTCCGTTGCTGGCGCTGCGGTCGTTGTCTACGTAGAAGCCGACCGGCGTCCACTCTTTGACCTCGCACAGTGCAGTGGTATCTGCGCGTTGACGATCGACGCCTGCCCGCTTGTCCGTTGGGTCCGATGAGATTCGGCAGTAGCAAGCTGCCCTGAGCTGCGGTTTTGTGGTGGTGTTAGCGACCATGCGCTAAACGGTATTTTCTCCAGCCGACATTGAGCGCGGCAGTAGCACTTGAGGTTGCTCGCGTGGGTGGGCCCACCGGCGGCGTGGGGAACGGTGTGGTCGATGTCGCAGGCCACCGCCGGGCAATCACAGCCCGGCCAGCGGCAGGTCAGATCCCGGCAGCGCACGAAATCGGCCAGTGCCTGCGAGGGCACATAGCCGGGCTCGGGCGGCGCATCCCCGGGATGGACCAGCGGCACCAGCTTGGCCGAGGCGGCCAGCTCGGCGATCAACTCCGGCGGGATCAGCCCGTCCGCCCGCAGTTCGCAGGCCGGCGCCGCGCCGTGGCCGTCGAGGGTGGCCTGCTCGGCGATCACATGGATCACCACCGGCCCGGCCGGCGCCCGGGCGCCGGCGGCACAATCCGGTCGCCCGCACCGGCATCCCAGCCGGTCGGCCCCGGCGGCCAGCGCCCCCAGCGCGTCGGCGCGGCGCTGCTCACGCGTGCGGGGATCGTCGCCGCACACGCTGGCCGCCAGCGCTGACAGCCGCGCGTCCAGGGCGTGGGCGTCCGGGCTTAACAGCACGCCCTCGAGGCGGGCCAGCCCGTCCCCCATCTCGCCGATCCACACCTCGCGCCCCGCGGCGCGCTCGCGACGCCGGCGCACCGCATCGGCGTCGGCTCTCGCTACGATCTTGTCCACCTGGGCGCCCAGGCGCGCCGGGGTCATCGACGGCCAGCGCGCCACCCGGGCGGCCAGCTGCTCGTCCACGCGGGCCATCACGTCGGGGTCGGTGATCAGATCGGTCCGGTAGACCATGGTTTGCACCATCCGGAAATCGATGTCCCCGGCGGCGAAGACCTCGGCGACCCTGGGCAGCCGCTCGCGCAACGCGCGGGCGTAGCGCACCCGGCTGGCCGCCAACCCCAGGCCGATCCGCAGCTCCGCGGCCACCTCGGCGGCCACCGCCGCCTCGGTGTCCACCGCCCAGTCCGCACACTCCCCGCCCCGGGACAACCGGTAGGCGAACAGGTTCCCGATCGCCGCCAACTGCCCGGCCGCCGCCCGATTCTCGCTCCGGGCGCATTCTCGCGCGGTGGCGAGGAACCCGGACGATTCGGCCGTCTTCGATGGATACCGCCGCTCGAAGTGCTCGTCGAGGCGCGCGATCACCTCGGGCGACACCTTCGAATCGAACATGTGTTCGAGTATGCCACGGGGCTCCGACAAAAGCGGCCCGGCTAATCCCCCTGCCGGACCCAGGCGAAGATGTACAGGCTCATCGCCGTCACGAGCGCGATCAACACCCACTGCACGATCGCCTGGTCGATCCACGAACCGGGCGGCGGAGCGCCGGGCAGGATGTTGCGCAGCGGGACGATGGCGAACAGGTTCGCGGCGTACCAGGTCGCGAACGGCGGCAAGAACTTTCTCCGGCCCAACGCCATCGGGATGGCCACCAGCAGCGCCAGGGTGGGCAGGCTGATCAGCACCAGGCAGATGCCCAGGTCGAAGATCAGCGGGCCCTTGGCCCTCTTCAGCGTGATGACGACGTTGCCGTTGTCGGTGCCGCGCTGCGTCGGCAGCGCCCCGGGGTCGTGGACGCGGTTGACCGTGATGTCCCAGCCGTCCAGCTCCCCGGTCACCTCGACCCGCGCGGGCACCTTTTTCAGGTTGTCCCCCGACCCGACGAACGCGTCGGCGGAGATCGGCTCGGTCTTATAGGAGTCGAACGGCCAGTTACCGGGGTCGCCGTGCGCAACGACCGTCGTGCTGAGCTGCGCCGGCGCCTTGCCCTTCGGGTAATGCAGGTCCCCCAGGTCGCTGGTGGGGTACAGGCGCACGGCGACGTCGGCGCCCAGCACGTCGAATCGGTTGTCGTACGCCGAAATCCCCGGATAGACAAGCACATTCACCGCGAGGTGCTTCGCGACCGGCTTGAGCTCCTCGACCTGCAGTTGCACGATGGTCGCGTCGCCGCCGCCCTGGCTGAGGTCCAGCGGCGGGAGCGGGCCCTCCGACCGCTCGAGCCAGTGGACCCCGAACAGGGACAGCATGTAGGCCGTCACGACAAACGCCTTGACGTGCTGAAGACCGACACCGCGGTCCGCATGGATCCGCCCAACGACCTGGGTGACCTGCAATACCCGGCGGGCAAGTCGCCGGCGCAGGTCGCCACCACGATCGAGGCGCACGGGGACCCCAACAACTGGCCGTTCGACTCCTACCGCACCGACACGCTCTCCGCCGACGTCCTCGTCGGGCAGGGCGACGCGCGCCAATACATCCCGGCCCGCGTCGAGGTCACCGGGGCGCTGGACGGGTGGGACGTGAGCGTCCAGCGCGTCGGCGAAGCCAGCCAGGAGTCGGAACGGCCGGACAACGTGGTGATCACGCTGCACCGGGCCAAGGGGCCGCTGATCTTCGACCTCGGCATCTGCCTGGTCCTGTTCGCCCTGCCGGCACTGGCCTTCGCGGTGGCCATCCAGATCGCTTTGGGCAAGCGCAAGTTCGTGCCGCCGTTCGTGACGTGGTTCGCCGCGATGCTGTTCGCCGTCATACCGATCCGCAACTTCCTTCCCGGTTCGCCACCGCCCGGGGCGTGGATCGACCAGGCGCTGGTGATCTGGGTGCTGCTCGCGCTGGTCGGCGCGATGGGGTTGTACATGTTGACGTGGTACCGGCAGTCCGACTGAGGTGCTCGTACCCTGAACGGGTGCTCACCGAGCTGGTCGATCTACCGGGCGGATCGTTCCGCATGGGGTCGACCAGCTTCTACCCCGAAGAGGCGCCGATCCACACCGTGACCGTTGCCGCCTTCGCGATGGAGCGGCACCCGGTGACCAACGCGCAGTTCGCCGAATTCGTTTCCGACACAGGCTATCTGACGGTCGCCGAGCAGCCGATCGACCCGGCGCTGTACCCGGGTGCCGATCCGGCGGACCTGTGTCCGGGCGCCATGGTCTTTGCGCCCACGCCGGGCCCGGTCGACCTGCGGGACTGGCGGCAATGGTGGCGCTGGGTGCCGGGTGCGAGCTGGCGACACCCGTTCGGCCCGGACAGCGATCTCACCGGTCGGGCCGATCACCCGGTGGTGCAGGTGGCCTACCCCGACGCGGCCGCCTACGCGCGCTGGGCCGGCCGGCGGTTGCCCACCGAGGCCGAGTGGGAGTACGCGGCCCGCGGCGGGAGCGCCGCGACGTACGCGTGGGGGGACGAGCCGAATCCCGACGGGCGGTTGATGGCCAACACCTGGCAGGGCCGGTTCCCGTATCGCAACGACGGAGCGCTCGGCTGGGTGGGCACCTCGCCGGTTGGGACGTTTCCCCCCAACGGATTCGGTCTGCTGGACATGATCGGCAATGTCTGGGAGTGGACCGCCACCGAGTTCTCCGCGCACCACCGCCTCGACCGGCCGCCGAAGGCCTGTTGCGCCCCG